>NZ_JBEXPH010000058.1:0-44631 GCF_040611955.1 Streptomyces sp. NPDC006510
AGTTGCACTCGCGTCACGTACGACGGTCTACCGGACCAGACCGTGCCACGAAGGCACATCCCGCAGATTGATCACGACTCGATACGCTCCCTAGTAGGATGCTCGGTCCGCGATTGAGGTCAGGACGTGCTGGCCTGGCGGGTCGGCTGGTGGGTGATCAGCGGGCCGAGTCGTAAGACCGTGTCAGCGGGGTCGATTACCGTGTCGGCCATGACTGACGCTCTGTGGGACGAGGCTCCATCGGCTGGCCCCGACGCGGTGCCCGGCGGCTTGACCGACCCGGGCTGGCTCGTCTGCGCGGACCCGGACTCGGTGCTCGCGCTGCTGGGAAGTGCGTCGGAGCCGGAGGAGCAGCGGGGGGCGACGGTGTACCGGGCCTCGCTCGACGTGCACCGGCATCTGACTGCCGCCGAACGTCGCTTCGTCCTCGCACTGGACGCGGCCAGGCTGGACGAGGAGGATCTCGCGGCGCAATTTGCGGCGGTGGCGGTTCCCGGTGCAGAGCCGCTCGGCTGGGAGCCGGCCTGGGTCAGAGGCTCGCAGGCGGATTCCCGCCTGGTGTGGACGCTGACCGGTCACCAGGGCCAGGTGACCGCTGTCGCCACCGCCGTGGTCGCCGGTCGCGCGGTGGCCGTGACTGGCAGCCGGGACGGCACCGTTCGGATCTGGGATCTTGCCACCGGACGGGAGGCCTGCCCACCCCTGCACTGCCGCACGGATGTCCGGACGGCGCTGACCGTCGAGGTCGACCGGATCGCCACGGCCACCTTGGACGGTTGCGAGGTCGCGCTGCTGCTCTCGGAGTTCGTCGGCGAGCAGCGGCTCCTCCTCCTCGACCTTGCGACCGGGTCCCTGACAGGTGAGTGCGTCCGTGTTGCGGCCGCGACGGAGTTGGCCGGCCGGAGCGTGGTGCTGACGCTGGAGGACGACCGGACCCTGCGGCTGTGGAACATCGCCACCGGCGAGGAGCTGGGCTCGTCCGTGCCGGCGCAGGTGCTGGCCGGTTCGCACGGCTACCCGGCCGCGGTGCGCGTCGAACTCGGTGGCGCGGTGCGGACTTGGGACCTTTCCGGGAACGAGCTCGACGCGGCGCCGGTGGACGCGGACGAGCAGGCGTACGACCCGCAGGCCGTCGCGGTGGTGGTCGACGGTCGGCTGGTCGCCTGTGCCTTCGACGCTCTCGACATCGACCATCTCCACGACGGCGACACCGCGGTGGCTCTCCTCGGTGACCTGGCGGCCGCTTGCGGGCAACGATCCGGTGCGCCGGTTCGCGTCTCCCAGTTTGTGGTGGTGGCCGGGCGGCTGGTCACCCTGTTCCGGGAGTACGGCGGGGCGCTGCGGGTGTGGGACCGGGTGGCCGGTTCCCGGCCCGGCGCGCAGGGGTGGGTGGTGACGACCGACGAGCTGCGCGGACAACCACTCCGGCTGCCTGCCGAAGTCCCGGGCCAGGACTACTGGTTCTGGCAACTCGGCGACCCGGCCCCGGCCTTGGCAGCGGATGCCGGACGCTCTGCCGCGAGTGTCCTGGGCACCTTCGTCGTCGCCGGACGCGCGCTCCAGCTGACCACCGATGCCGACCACGTGGTGCGGGTGTGGGACACCGCCACCGGGGCGGAAGTCGGTGAGCGGCCGATCCCCTGCCACGAGGACCCGGTCCGGGCCGGCGCCTTGGCCGAGGTGAACGGGCAGCTCCGGGCGGTTACGGCCGCTCTCGACCGGAGCGTGCGGCTCTGGGAGGTGGCCGGCGGGCGGCAGGTCAACGGCCCGCTCAAAGGGCACACCGGGCAGGTGTGGGACGTCGCGCCGGCGATCGTGGACGGGCAACCGGTGGCCGTCACCGCCAGTGCGGACCACACCGTGCGCATCTGGGATCTCGGGGAGCGCCGGGTACGGCGCCGCACCGAGATCCGCGGTCACAAGGACGTGGTGCTGGCGGCCGCCATGACCACCATTCAGAGCCAACCGGCCCTCGTCACCGCCAGTGCGGACAAGACACTGCGCACCTGGGACCTGGCCACCGGCATACCGTACGGCGGGGGCATAGCCGCCGAGGTCAGCCTGTTGGCGACGGCGGAGCTGGACGGACGCACCGTCGCGGTGGCCGCGGCCCCGGACGCCACGCTCCGCAGGTGGGACCTCGGTACCGGCGAGGAGCTCGACCAGGCCGTTGCCGGACCCGTCGGCCGGGTCCTGGCCCTGGCCACCGCCCGGGTCGACGGGCGAGCCGTCGCGTTGACCGGCAGCTCGGACGGCACCGCGCAGCTGTGGGACCTGGCGACCGGTCAGCACCTCGGCCGGCCCCTCACCGGCCACACCCGTCGGCTCACCGCACTCGCCACCGCCACCGTGGACGGGCGCGCGCTGGCCGTGACCGGCAGCTGGGACAAGACGGTGCGGCTGTGAGACCTGGCCACCGGCCAGCAGCTCGGTGAACCCCTGACCGGCCACGCCGACTGGGTCACCTCCGTGACCACCACCACACTGAACGGGCAGCCCATCGCGGTCACCGCGGGCCGGGACGGCACGATCCGCACCTGGAGTCTGCCTGACGGCCGGCAGTACGCCGAGCCACTGCCCTGCCCCGCCGGGCCCATACGCGGGCTGGCGACGGCCGTACTCGGCACCAGCACCCACCTGATCACCACCAGCGGCACCGAGACGGTATCGGTGCGCGACCTGGCCACGGGCGTCGAACTCGTGCCACCCCTGCGCTGCCCCGTGCCCGTCCAGGCGGCCCTCGCCGCACCGGACGGCGGGCTGGTGGTCTGCTTTGGCCCGGAGATCGCCATGCTATCCGCCGTTGACGGTCAGGCATCGGGCCGGAGGGCAACAACGGGCTACAACTCGGCCCGCGATGCTGATCGACCAGGACCGTGACGTGACAACGGCCGCACCGGTTCTTCTTTCAGCGTCGCGCAGCGTATCGATACTCGTTGATGAGGCCGCCGAGGACCCTGGTGCGGAGCATGCTTCGGTCGTCGAGGTCGTGCACGATTGCGGGCTGCTCGGTCGCGCTGGGCGGTAGCTGTTGCCGGGATCGGTGCGGCCGGTGTCCGTTGTAGTGGTCCTGGTAGTCAGTCAGGACCTTCCTGGCATGGTCCTCGCCCAGGATCAGGACGTGGTCGAGGGCCTCGCGGCGGATGGTGCCGATCAGGCGTTCGCAATGCGCGTTCATGCGCGGTGCCCGGGGCGCGGGCTGCTCGACGGCCAGGGACAGGGCTTCCATCAGGGCGGCGCTGTCGACGCGGGCTTCCCGCCGCGAAGCGTTCCAGCACCGCGGTGCGGCCTGCGTTGCACGGATCGCGGAGCATCTTGCCCGCCCAGCGGACCCAGAGATGCTGTCCGTCCTGGTCGTCCTCCAGGACGGGGAACGGCATCCGGGGCGCCCCGACACCGCGCAGGTGCAGACCACCAGCTCACGCAACAAGGCAGCCGCCTCCTCCGGATCGTGCCGCCACCGCGAGGCGACCTCGTCGCCGACGCTCACCAGGTCCATCGCGGCGAACTGCTCCACCCTCGGCAGCGGCACACCGTGTGCTCACCCGGCGGGCCTGCCTGCTCCGCGATCTACTGGGGCCTTTGCCACGACGCACCGGCGGCGTACGTCCGCCGGGCCTCCTTCCGCTCCCACGCCACGGCGGCCGGCCACCGGGCATCGTCCTCGGCACGGGCCCGGTCCAGCAGGGTGGCGGCAGCGAGGCTGACCTGGATGCACGGCAAGAGGCTCACGTCCACGGCCTCCTGGCCGGGCGGGGCCGCGGCAACCGGCTCGTACACCGCGCCCGCCGCTTCGGCACAGGCACCGATCAGCGTGGTCAGGGCGGCGATCAGCCGCGCGTGGCGGCGTCGGCGGGCGGGCAGGTCCCCGAGCGACCTGAGCAGCAGGATGGCGAGTTGATGGGGCATGCTCCGGCTGAGCCGGTCGAGCACGAGCCGTATGGCGGGGTTGCGTGCCTCAGCCTGCCCGCCCGCAGCGCTCGGTGTCGATTTCGGCGAGGGTGGCCTCGTTGTAACGGGCCCCATGCACAGTCGCGGCGTTCAGGACCCGCCCTGCCGCGTCGAGGACCTCGCCGGGTACCTCGACATTGACCGTGGAGAGATTCTCCCGCAGGTGAGTCACCGACCGGGTCCCGGGGATGGCGACGACATGGGGACCACGGGAGACGACCCAGGCCAGGGCCAGCTGCGCGAGCGTGAGGCCGGCATCCTCAGCGATCTGCTCCAACTCGCGCTGCAGCGCCAGATTGGCGGGGTAGTGGCGGTCGTCGAAGCGAGGCATGCCCCGCCGGATGTCGCCGGTGGGAAGCCCGCCGAGGTCCGGAGGCGCCGACGTGAGGAAGCCGCGGGCCAACGGGCTGAACGCCACCAATGCGACGCCCAGCTCGCGGGCCGCCGCGAGGGTGCCCTGCTCGGGGTTGCGCGACCAGAGGCTGTACTCGTTCTGCAGCGCGGCGATCGGATGCACTGCGTGGGCCCGGCGCAGCGTCTGGGAGGACGCCTCCGACAGGCCGAGCGCGTGCACCTTGCCGGCCTTGACGAGCTCGGCCATCGCCCCGACGCTCTCCTCGACCGGGACCGCCCGGTCGAGGCGGTGCAGGTAGTAGAGGTCGATGACGTCGGTGCGCAGCCGGGCCAGCGCCTCGTCAGCGGTACGCCGGATGCTCTCCGGCCGGCCGTCGATGACGCGCCGACCGTCGACGCCCGTCATGCCGCACTTGCTGGCCAGCACGATCCGGTCCCGGTGGCCGGCGAGCACTCGGCCGACCAGTTCCTCGTTGGCTCCGAAGCCGTAGAGCGCGGCCGTGTCGAAGTGCGTGACGCCTTCCTCCAGTGCCGTCAGGAGCAGGCGCTCGGCCGCCTCAGGCGTCGGCGGGACGCCGTAGGCATGGCTGAGGTTCATGCAGCCCAGGCCGATCGCCGGGACCTCGAAAGGCCCGATCCGGCGCGGCGTACGGCCCGGGACTGCCGCCGGTGCCGTGCTCACGAGCCCGAGGCGGCGATGAGCTGCTCCTCCAGGGCCGCCAGCGTCTGGTAGCAGGGCATTACCTGGGCGATCGAGGAGTTCGGTTCGCGGCCCTCGCGGATGGCGGCCACGAACTCACGGTCCTGCAGCTCGATGCCGTCCATCGAGATGTCGACCCCGCTGACGTCGATCGGCTCGTCCTTGCCGGTGAACAGGTCGTCGTAGCGGGCAATGTACGTGCCGGTGTCACCGATGTAACGGAAGAAGGTGCCGAGCGGCCCGTCGTTGTTGAAGGAGAGCGACAGCGTGCAGATCGCGCCGCTCTCCGCGCGCAGCTGGATCGACATGTCCATCGCGATGCCCAGCTCGGGGTGGATCGGGCCCTGGATCGCGTTGGCCTGCACGATCGGCGAGCCGGTCTGGTACGCGAACAGGTCGACGGTGTGCGCCGCGTGGTGCCACAGCAGGTGGTCCGTCCACGAGCGCGGCTGACCGAGCGCGTTGAGGTTCGTACGGCGGAAGAAGTACGTCTGCACGTCCATCTGCTGGATGCCGTACTCCCCGGCCTGGATCCGCTGCCGCACCCACTGGTGGCTGGGGTTGAAGCGCCGCGTGTGCCCCACCATGGCGACCAGTCCGGTGTGCTGCTGTGTCGCCAGGCACGCCTCGGCGTCGGCAAGGGAGGACGCCAGGGGAATCTCGACCTGGACGTGCTTGCCAGCTTCGAGGCAGGCCAGCGTCTGCGCGGCGTGCATCGGGGTGGGGGTGGCGAGGATGACGGCGTCGATGTCGTCCATCGCCAGTACCTCGCCCAGGGTCGCGACACCGCGGCCGACGCCCTGTTCTGCGGCGAATTTCTGTGCGCTTTCGAGGGTGCTGCTCACGACGGCGGCCACCTCGACGCCCTTGATCCGCTTGAGCGCGGCCGCGTGCTTGGCGCCGAAGGCGCCTCCGCCGGCCAGGGCGATCCGGAGGGTTCGGTCGTCAGTCATGTCACTTCACTCCTTCGGCGGGCTTCTGGGCCCGGGGGTGGTTTTCCAGGATCAGGTGGCCGACGGCGGTGTTGGACGCCGGCACATGGTAGAAGCGGTGCTTGACCTCGATCTGTCCAGCCCCGTCCAGGTCGCTCATCGCCCCGCGGGCGATCAGCCACATGACCAGCTCGATGCCCTCCGAGCCCGCCTCCTCGACGTACTCCAGGTGCGGCACCCGCGACAGGCCGACCGGGTCCTCGACCAGCCGGTCCAGGAAGGCGTTGTCCCACTCCCGGTTGATCAGTCCGGCGCGCGGGCCCTGCAACTGGTGACTCATGCCACCGGTGCCCCACACCTGCACCTTCAGCGGCTTTTCGTACGACTCGATCGCCTTGCGCAGCGCCTGCCCGAGCTTGAAGCACCTGGCGCCCGAGGGCACGGGGTACTGCACCACGTTCACGTGGAACGGGATCACCTTGCACGGCCACTTCTCGGTGTCCCCGAACATCAGCGACAGCGGGACGGTCAGACCGTGGTCGACAGCCATCTCGTTGGCGAGGGTGAGGTCGAAGTCGTCTCTGATGAGCGAGTGCGCGATGTGCGCGGCCAGGTCGGGGTCGCCCTCGATGCCCGGGACCGGACGGGGCCCGTAGCCCTCGTCGGCGGTGGGGTAGGCCGCGCCGGTGCCGAGGACGAAGGTCGGGATCAGGGAGAGGTCGAAGGAGGTGGCGTGGTCGTTGTAGACCAGGAAGATCACGTCGGGGAGGTTCTCCCGCTCCCACCGCTTGGAGAACTCGTACCCCTCGAAGACCGGCTGCCAGTAGGGCTCTTCGGTCTTGCCGTGGTCCAGCGCCGCGCCGATCGCGGGCACGTGCGAGGTGAAGACGGCGCCGGTGATCGTGGCGTGCTCGGCGGGCGCCGCCGGATCGGCGTACGCCGCCTCCAGGACGGCGTGGTCGATCCGGTTGCCCTCGACGGAGCGGCCACCGCCAACCATCATGGCGCGGTACTCCTTCTCGGTCATGCCGGTCATCGAGCCCGCCATCTGCTGGAACGAAAGCCCCAGCGTCGCACCCCACTTGGCGAGGAAGTAGATGTTGCCGCCTTCGCGCATCGCGGCGTTGAGGTCGCGGTCGAGCAGCGCCTGCTTCTGTTCCTCCCGCAGCGGCCACGCATCCAGGTAGGCGCGCTCGTTGGCGAGGTAGCGTTCGCGGTTCTCCGCCGTCATCAGCGACATGCAGAACTGGTTGAGGTGGTACCCCTTGGCGGACTGCTCGGCGTCGAAGACGGTCGTCCCCGGGACCAGTCGGTAGGTCTTGTCCAGCGTCATGCTGGGGCTCCAATCGCGGGAGGGATCAGTCGGCGTCGGGCCAGTACAGGTGCATCGGGTTGTCGACGAGGAGCTTGCGCTGCAGCTCCTGCGTCGGCACGATGTGCGGGACGAAGTCGACGAGCAGGCCGTCGTCGGGCATGTGGTCGGTGAGGTTGGGGTGCGGCCAGTCGGTGCCCCACAGGACCCGGTCGGGGAACTCCTCGACCACGCGCCGGGCGAAGGGCACAACGTCGCGGTATGCCTCCCGCTCCCCGTCGATGGCCGGTGGGCCGCTGACCGAAAGACGCTCCGGACACGTCACCTTGCACCAGATGTCCGGCCTCGCCCGCATGAAGTCGAGGAACGCCTCGAAGTCCGGGCCGTGCGGGTCCTTGGCGGTGTCCGGCCGGCCCATGTGGTCGATGACCAGCGGCACCGGGATGGAGAGGAGGAAGTCGCGCAGCTCGGCGAGGTCGGCCGCCTCGAAGTAGACGACGACGTGCCAGCCGTACGGTGCGATCCGCTCGACGACGTCCCACAGATCCTGCCGGGGCGCCGCGTCGACGAGCCGCTTGACGAAGTTGAACCGCACACCGCGGACACCCGCCTCATGCAGCTCGCGCAACTCCGCGTCCGAGATCCCGGGCCGCACCGTCGCCACGCCCCGGGCCAGGCCTCCGGAGGCGCGCAGGGCGTCGACCATGGCGCTGTTGTCGGCACCGTGACAGGTCGCCTGCACCACGACGTTGCGGGCGAAGCCGAGGTGGTCGCGCAGCGCGAACAGCTGGTCCTTGGACGCGTTGCACGGGGTGTACTTGCGCTCGTGGGCGTACGGGAACTCGGCGCCCGGGCCGAAGACATGGCAGTGCGCGTCGACGGCGCCCTCGGGCACCTGGAACCGTGGCCGACTCGGACCGGCGTACCAGTCCAGCCAGCCGGGGGTCTTCTCGAAGCTCGTGGTCATCCTCAGTCCTCGTAGCGCAGTCCGAGCTCGGCCAGCGGGCCGCGCATGCCGTACATGTCCAGGCCGAGCCTGCCCGCGCGGAACTGCGCGCGCTTCCCCTCCTCGTTGGCCTCGCGCGCGGCCGAGGCCGCGGCGACCTCGGCGGCCCGCTCGCGCGGTACCACGACGACACCATCGGCGTCGGCCACGACCACGTCGCCGGGCCGGACCAGGGCGTTGGCGCAGACGACGGGCACGTTGACCGAGCCGAGGGTGGCCTTGACCGTGCCCTTGGCGTTGACGGCGCGGGAGAAGACAGGGAAGTCCATCCGCTCCAGGTCGGCCACGTCGCGCACGCCACCGTCGAGGACAAGGCCCTGGCAACCGCGGGCGCGGAACGAGGTGGCGAGCAGTTCACCGAAGAAGCCGTCCTCGCTCTCGCTCGTGCAGGCCGCGACGACGACGTCGCCGTTCTGGATCTGCTCGGCGGCGACGTGGAGCATCCAGTTGTCGGCGGGCTGGAGCAGGACGGTCACCGCCGTGCCGCACATACGGGCCGTCGGGTAGACGGGGCGCAGGTAGGGGCGCATCAGCCCCACCCGGCCCATGGCCTCGTGGATCGTCGCGACGCCGAACTTCGACAGCGCGGCGACGGCCTCGGGGTCGGCGCGGTCGATCGCGGTGTGGACGACACCGATCTCGGTGTGTTCCATGGGTGCTTCTCCTGGGGTCAGCGGCCGGCCGCGGCGGGGCGGGCGGTGGCGAGGCGGGCGGCAAGGCGGGGGTAGACGCGCAGGGCGTTGCCGGAGTAGACGGCGGCGCGCTCCTCGTCCGACAGGTGCGGGGTGGCGTCCACGTACCGCTTTGTGTCGTCGAAGTGGTGGCCGGTGCGCGGGTCGATGTCGCGGACCGCGCCGATCATCTCGCTGGCGAACAGCACGGATTGGCTGGGGATCACCCCGGTCAGCAGGTCGATGCCCGGCTGGTGGTAGACGCAGGTGTCGAAGAAGACGTTGTCCAGCAGCGTCTCCGGATCCGGCTTGCCCAGCGCCATCGCCAGGCCGCGGAACCGGCCCCAGTGGTACGGCACGGCGCCGCCGCCGTGCGGGATCACGAACCGCAGCGTCGGGAAGTCGGCGAACAGGTCGCCCTGGACCAGCTGCATGAACGCGGTGGTGTCGGCGTTCAGGTAGTGCGCGCCGGTGGTGTGGAAGGCCGGGCTGCACGAGGTGCTGACGTGGATCATCGCGGGGATGTCGTACGCGACCATCGCCTCGTAGACCGGGTACCAGCTGCGGTCGGTCAGCGGCGGCGCGGTCCACCTGCCGCCCGACGGGTCGGGGTTGAGGTTGATCGTGACCGCGCCGAGCTCCTCGACCGCCCGGCGCAGCTCGGGCAGGCAGGTGGCGGGGTCGACGCCCGGCGACTGCGGCAGCATCGCGCCCATCGCGAACCGGTCGGGGTAGAGGGTGCTGACCCGGTGGACAAGGTCGTTGCAGATCCGCGCCCACACTGAGGAGACGGCGGAGTCGCCGATGTGGTGGGCCATGAAGCTGGCCCGCGGCGAGAAGATCGTCAGATCGGTGCCGCGCTCGTCCATCAGCCGCAGCTGGTTGCCCTCGATCGCCGCTCGAAGGTCGTCGTCGTCGATGACCAGCTCGTTGGGGTCGGGGAGGGGGCCGCGGCCGTCGGCCGCGGCGATCTGCCGGTCGCGCCACTGGGCCAGCTGCGGCGGGGCGGTGGTGAAGTGACCGTGACTATCGATGATCATGGGAAGCCTCGTAATCGTCCGGGTCAGTGGTCGTGGTCGCGGGTGGGCCAGCCGGTGTACTGCTCGGCGAGGTAGGTGCGCCCGGCACGCGTGCCCACCACGTTGTCGAGCTCGCCGAGCTGACGCTGCAGGTCGAACGGTGTGCCACCGGGCGCGGTGTGCAGCAGCCGGGTCATCCAGTACGAGAAGTTCTGCGCCCGCCAGACCCGCTGCAGGGCGCGCGGCTGGTAGCCGTCAAGCGCGGTCTCGCCCTCGCTGCCGAGGGCCCGCAGCAGGACGTCGGCGAGCACCTTCACGTCGTGCAGCGCGAGGTTGAGCCCGCGGGCGCCTGTCGGCGGCACGGTGTGCGCGGCGTCGCCCGCGAGTGCCATCGAGCCCCAGCGCATCGGCTCCTGGACGAACGAGCGGAACCGCAGCACCGTCTTCTCGATGACAGGCCCCTCCTTGAGCCGGAAGCCGTCCTGGCCGGCCACCCGGGCCTGGAGCGTCTCCCAGACGCGGTCGTCGGGCCAGTCGTCGAGGGACTCGTCGGGGGCGCACTGGAAATACATCCGCTGCACGGTCTCGGTGCGCTGGCTGATCAGCGCGAACCCGTGCTCGGAGTGGGCGTAGATCAGCTCGGGCGCGCTCATCGGCGCCTCGGCCATGATGCCGAACCATGCGAAGGGGTACTCCTTGCCGTAGCGCACCCGTCGGTCCTCGGGCACCAGGTCGCGGCACATGCTGCGCGAACCGTCGGCTCCGACCACGTACCTCGCCCGGATCTCGTGGCGGGTGCCGTCGGGCGCGGTGTAGCGGACCCGGGGAGCGTCGGTCGTGATGTCGAGGACCTCGGTGTCCTGGATGCCGAAGTGGACCGTGCCGCCGTCGCGGTCCCGGGCGTTGGCCAGGTCGATGAAAACGTCGGTCTGGGGGTAGAGCCACACCGACTCGCCGACCAGCTCCTTGAAGTGGATGCGGTGCGGCCGGCCGCCGAACCGGAGCTCGGTGCCTTCGTGTTCGTGGCCCTCGCGCAGAATCCGGTCGGAGACGCCGGTCTCGACCAGGTCCCGGGCCGCGCAGGCCTCGAGGATGCCGGCCCTCTGCGTCGTCTCGATCTCACGCCGGGTGCGGGTGTCAACCACGATCGTATCGACTCCGGCGCGCCCAAGCAGGTGCGCCAGCATCAGGCCTGCTGGGCCGGCACCGATGACAGCGACTGGAACCGAGGCAACGGAGTCGACGGCGGCGTTGGTCATGGCACTCCTGAGCAACTGTGAACGTTCCGAACACCTCGAACGTTGGCACCCAGGGCTGCAACCAGTCGCCGGTGTTTCCGTCAGGCGGAAGCCTGATCGGATCTCAGGCAGTCGTGCGGGTACGCCGGCCGAGCTCGTCGGAGATTCCGTGCGCGGCCCTCAACAGCGGCTCCCGTAGCCTGCGTGCACGGCTCGCGCCGCGCGCTGTGATCACGATCCCCAAGGCGGCGCTGACAGGCCCGGCCCGGCCGATCCGTACAGGCGTGGCAACCGCGACCGTGCTCTCCGAGAGCTGCCGGTCGCTGACGAAGACCTGTTCGCGGCGGATACGGTCCAGCTGCGTGCGCAGCGCCTTCGGGTCGGTGACGGTGTGCGGGGTCCAGGCCCGCAGTGGCGAATCGAGGACCTCCTCCTGGATCTCCTGCGGTGCGTGTGCCAGCAGCACCCGGCCCATCCCGGTGGAGGCGATCGGGAAACGGGTCCCGACCATTGTCAGCAGTTCCACCGACCGGTGACCGGCGATCCGCTCGATGAACACGAGCTCTGTGCCCTCGCGCACCGCGAGCTGGATGTTCTCGTGGGTCACCTCATAGAGGTCCTGCATGAAAGGCAGTGCCACATCACGCAGAATCTGGGTGCGCGGGCATCCCGAGGCGATCTCCCAGAGCCTCAGCCCGACATGCCACGACCCGCCCTCGCCGCGTTCCAGCACACCCCAGCCCGCCAGCTCCGCGACCACCCTGTGCGTGGTGCTCAGGGCCAGACCCGTACGCTGAGCGACCTCCGACAGAGTCTGCGACGGGTGCTCACGATCGAAGGCCGAGAGGACTTTGAGGACTTTTCCTGCCGCCGAGATATGGGTTGTGCTCACGCGGCCAGTCTCGCAGACCGGCGTTGAGCAGCCCGACTGCGGGCCGTACCATCTGCCGCACACCAAGGAGGCTTTGTGAACCGAGAGATCTCTGGGCTGTCCTCGATGGCGACGCGGCCGATACTGGCCGAGCTTTCCGAGCACATCCGACTCGCCCACGGGATTCCGGTGCGATTCGAGGCCGCCGGCGGGGTCGAGACCGCACGGCGAGTGCGAGAGGGCGCTGAGGCCGACCTGCTTGTGCTCGCAGATGGAGCGTTGGCTGCGCTGGAGAAGGAAGGGCACCTCCTGGCGGGCACGGTACGCCCGCTGTGGATCTCCCAGGTCGTCACCGCCGTGCCGGAAGGAACGCCGGTTCCAGCACTCGGCTCGGAATCCGACCTGCGGGCCGCTCTCCTGTCCGCGAAGAAGATCGCCTACTCCACAGGCCCGAGCGGGACGGCACTCATCGATCTGATCAGCAGGCTGGATCTCACCGACACGCTTCGGGACCGACTTGTCCAGGCAGCGCCAGGTGTGCCTGCCGGCAGCTTGTTGTCGTCCGGACAGGCCGACCTGGCCTTTCAGCAGCACAGCGAGCTGATGGACCTGCCGGGCGTCGTTGTCGTCGGACCGCTGCCGGGCGACACCGCGATCAGCTCGCTCTTCAGCGGGGGCGTACTTGCCTCCTCCACTCAGCCGACCCGTGCCCGCGAAGTCCTCGATCTCCTTGGGTCCGATACAGCATCAAAGACCGCCCGCGCCCGGGGCATGCGGGCGCGGGGGGAGTGACCTGAGCCACAGAGCCGCCGACACTACGAGCGACGGCCTTCGACAAGTTCGTCTGCAGTCTTGGCCCAGCTCCTGAGGAGTGCTCGCGAAGCTCCCTCTCGCCACTACGCCTCTTTGGGATCCCGAACGGGCGAAGACCCGGGTACACCTGCGCAGGTTGCTGCGACGTGTGGTGAGGGTGCGCAGGTCCCGGCGCCTCGCCCCGGCAGGAGGCCGAGGCACGGTGCACGGCCAGGCCGGTGATGCAGACCATCGGCTGGTCGTGGCTGAGCAGCAGGGCGGCACC
Source organism: Streptomyces sp. NPDC006510 (assembly GCF_040611955.1). Lineage (NCBI taxonomy): Bacteria > Bacillati > Actinomycetota > Actinomycetes > Kitasatosporales > Streptomycetaceae > Streptomyces > Streptomyces sp. NPDC006510. Next base: position 13,133 of record NZ_JBEXPH010000058.1, read on the forward strand.
ACCGCCCTTGAGGTCAACGGCCCACAGCACGTCCTCGCCGAGGGCGAGGACGTCGCCGATCAGCTCCAGCAGGGCCGATTCGTCGTTTGACCCGGCGGGGTATGCGGGCCGTGGAGATCGAGGACGTGCTGTTTCCCGGTATCGAAGTGCGTGTCACGGCGGTGCACATCACAGCGGAGGGAGTCACCGTTGAGGCTTCGTCGTGTGCACAGCCGCCGGCTTGTCCGGACTGCGGCTGTCCGGGACGTCGCGTGCACTCTCGGTATGCACGCCGTCTTACCGAACGGCCTGTGGCAGGACAGTCGTTGACGTGCCGCACCGGATGTGGTCCTCGACGGTGGCGTGTCCGCGGTGGCGGACCTCCAGGAACTAGACGGATCCCCCGCCGGTGAACGGCATGTCGGTGAGGAAGGCCTGGTGTCGCAGGTCCTCGTCCTGATCGAACAGGGACAGTTGGGCTCCGGGATGCGGTCGCTCGAAGCGCACGATGCGGGTGTCGGCCGGGCAGCTGTCCAGGTCGACCACGCCGCCCGTTCGGTGACCTCGCCACCGGCACGTAAGGTCCCGTCCTGGTCCAGAGCGGGATGCCGGACCTGCTCGGGCAGGGCTCGGGAAACGAGACTTCTACTACGCGAGCGGGGCGTCGCCGCTTCGTATGACTGGTATGCGGTGGAGGCGTCCGCCGCGCTTCCCAGGTCCGTCGGCTCCGGCGGGATCCTTGTACCTCCGTCGATGGCGGGACACCGTCGCCGGGCGGGCGCAGGCCGGGGTCCGTCGCTGAATGCGGCCCCGGACCCGCGCTCCGCTACGCGGAGGTGAGCCCGAGCAGCCGGGCGGCGTTCTCCTTGAGGATCTTCGGCTTGACCTCGTCCTTGATGGGGAGCTTGGCGAAGTCGGCCAGCCACCGGTCGGGGGTGAGGACGGGGTAGTCGGAGCCGAAGAGGACCTTGTCCTTGAGCAGGGTGTTGGCGTAATGCACCAGCTGGGGCGGGAAGTACTTGGGGGACCAGCCGGACAGGTCGATGTGCACGCCCGGCTTGTGGGTGGCCACCGCCAGGGCCTCGTCCTGCCAGGGGAAGGACGGGTGCGCCATGATGATCTTCAGGTGGGGGAAGTCGGCGGCGACGTCGTCCACGCACAGGGGGTTGGAGTACTTCAGCCGGATGCCGCCGCCCCCGGGTACGCCGGCACCGATGCCGGTCTGGCCGGTGTGGAACAGGGCGATGGTTCCGGTCTCCTCGATCACCTCGTACAGTCCGTAGGCGAGGCGGTCGTTGGGGAAGAAGCCCTGGAGGCTGGGGTGGAACTTGAAGCCCTTGACCCCGTGCTCCTCCACCAGGCGGCGGGCCTGCTTGACGGCGGCCTTCCCGCGGTGCGGGTCCAGGGAGGCGAAAGGGATCAGGACGTCGGGGTTGGCGGCCGCGGCCTGGGCGACCTCCTCGTTGGGCACCGGCTCGGTGCCGGTGGCGGACTGGGCGTCCACGGTGAAGATCACCGCGGCCATCTGCCGCTCGCGGTAGTAGGCGGCCGTCTCCTGAAGGGTGGGCTTGCGGTTGCCCTCGACCTTGAAGTAGGCGCTGGAGGCGTCGTGCAGGTCCTCCTCCAGGGAGGCCTTGCCCTGGGAGGAGATCTCGACGTGGGTGTGGACGTCGATCGCGACCAGCTCGCCGACGTTGATGGAGGTCATGGATGCACGCTTTCGGAAGTCTTGGTGCGGGGGGACGGCTTGGGGGGCACGGCGGTCTCACGCTCTCTTTCAGGGGCGGGCCCGGGTGACTGTGGGCTACTCGGCTGCTGTGGCCACTGGTTTGGGAGGCAGTGGGCGGTGCAGCGGCTTCCTCAGGGCCACGACGCACAGCAGGGAGGCCAGCAGCGGGACGGTGAAGAGGAGGAAGATCTTCTGCGGGGCCCATCCTCCGGAGAGGAGGTAGCCGACCAGGACAGGCGCGGTGATGGACACCAGCCGGCCGACGCCGATCATCCAGCCCATGCCGGTGGCACGGGCAACGGGTGTGTACACACCGGGCGCCACGGTGTAGAACCCGGCGATGGCCGCGGTGGTCAGCATCCCCAGGATCGCCACCACTGCTAGGGCCACACCGGTGCGGCTGGAGACCTGTCCGAACAGTGCGTAGGCAACGGCCGCCGCGGTCAGGGCGCCGACCAGGAGCAGGCGGCTGCGCCATCGGCGGGCGAGGGCGCTGAAAAGGAAGCAGCCGACGATGCCGCCCAGGTTGGCGACGGTGCCCACGGTGACGCCCAGCGCGTCATCGCCGGAGACGGAGGCCATGATTTTCGGCATCCAGGTGTTGGCGAAGTAGTACGCCGCCACCAGGCAGCCGTAGCCGGCCCAGAGCTTGAGGGTCTGCGAGCGGGTGGGCCTGGTGAGGATTTCCTGTGCGGCGCCCTGCGGGCCCTGCGTCTCCGGCCGCGCCGGGAGCTCGGTCAGGGCTGGGCGGCCCAGTTTCACCAGGATCGCATTCGTTCTGTCGAGCGCGTCGGCGGGGCGGCGGGTGAGCAGGAAGTCCAAGGACTCCGGCAGACAGCGCCAGGAGACCACTAGCATGATCCCGCTGAGGACCGCCCCGGCGGCGAACACCGCACGCCAACCGAAGTCCGCGATCAGCGGGTTGGCGGCGAAACCCCCTATCGTGGCGCCGATGGGATAGCCAGCGGCGTAGATGCCGATGACGGAGCCGCGGCTGGTGTCCGAGGCGTACTCGGACACCAGGACGTTCAGGTTGGCCATCATGCCGCCGACACCGAGCCCGGTCAGGACGCGGAACGCGATCAGCTGGGTCGCGTCCTGGCTGAAGACCGACAGCACCATGCCGAGGGTGACGATCGTCATGGAGACCAGGGTCAACCTGCGGCGGCCGATCCGGTCCGCCGCCGGGGTGAGGAAGAACGACCCGGCGGCCATGCCGAACAGGCCTGCGCTCAGCAGATAGCCCAGTATCACCGGATCGATGTGCCAGGCGCGCGACAGGCTGGGCGCCGCGTACGCCATGACGGAGACGTCGAAGCCGTCGATGAGCGTGAGTGACAGGGCGACCGCGACTGCTCTGATCTGGAAGCGGCTCATCCGAGACCGGCGGATTTCCGCCAAGAGGTCCATGAATTCTCCCTGTGGCTGTACGGGTGGGACGGGATGTGCGGGGTTGGGCGGGGCGGGGTTACTGCCCGACGTAGGTAAGGGCGTTCTTGTACTCGCCGATCGGGATGGCGCCGTGCTGGAAGAACTCGACGGCGACCCGCACCCGCAGCCGTTCGAGCACCGCCGTCTGGATGCGCTCGGCCAGGTCACCGGCGGAGGCGGCCGAGCGGCCCTTGGGCAGTTCGACCTCCAGCGGCATCGCCTCGTCGAAGCGGACCTGGTCGGCGTGCGCCTTGCGCAGCCGTAGCGGGCCGGCGATCTCGGTGGCGAAGCCATCCAGGACGACATCCCGTATAGCGCTGGGGAAGACGTTCATGGCCTTGTAGATCAGCATGTCGTCGGTGCGGCCGACGCAGCGGATCAGCGGCGAGGTCCGGCCGCAGGGGCAGGCTGTGCCCACGACCTTCAGGTGATCGCGGGACCGGAATCGCACGACCGCGGTGGCCTGGCGGGTGAAGGTGGTGTAGACGGCCTCGCCGTGGGCGTCGGGCTCCCAGGGCACGGGCGCGCCCGTCCCGGGGTCGATGAGCTCGACGAAAATGTTGCGTCCGGCGGTGAAGTGCATGCCGCCGCCCTCGGGGCATTCGGCCCACATGCCGGGCATGACGTCGCAGAGCCCCATCACCTCGCTGATCCGGTCCGCGCCCCAGCCACTGCGCACCCGTTCGCGGATCGCCTCCTCACCCATGCCCGGCTCCCCGCCCGCGATGACGGTGCGCACCGAGAGTCGGTCCGCCGGGACGCCGATGGCCTCCTCGCAGCGGCCGGCGAAGAACGTGGCGAAGGAGGCGGTCCCGATCAGCGTGTCGACCCTGAGCTTCTGCATGATCGTCGCCATCCGGGCCGTCGTCTGGCCACCGCCCCACACCAGGGTGGCGCCGATCCGGCGCACCGCGTCGGCGTACGGCATGCCGCCCGCCACCAAGGGCATGCCGGTGGTCAGCGCGACCACGCTGTCGCGGCGGATACCGGCGGTGAAAAACATGTTGGCGACACTGTCCGACCAGGCCTGGCGGTCCGTTTCGGTGAGGCCGAAGAACACCGGGATTCCGGTGGTCCCGGAGGACGCGACCACCTGGATGATGTCCGCGCTGTCGACGCCTTGCAGGTCACCGAGGAAGGCGTCGGTGGTGGCGGCCTGCTGGGCCGCGCGCAGGTCGTCCTTGGTCGTGAAAGGGACGGCCGCCCAGTCATCGGGCGATCCCGCCTGCTCGACGGGCACCCCATCGAGCTGCCGGGCGTAGAACGGGGAGCGCTTGGCCAGGTCGGTCAGGAAGGCGGCGAGCCGGCCGCGCTGCCATGCCTGCAGCTCGTTCCACGGCATGGTGTCGAACTCGGCGTCCCAGTAGGCATCGGCCATGGGCGGTGGCTCCTTTGTCAGGGGGTAAGAGAGCGGGCGGGGAGGGCGGGGCGCGGCCTGGCTTCCGGTGTTCCGGGGCAGAGCCCCCGCTCGGCCGGCCCCAAGGAGGGCGCAGGTCTCGGCGCGGAGCCCGAGAGGCTTCGTCACGCGAGGCGGGATGCGGCTCCGGACTTGTTCCGCTTCTGGCGGCCGGCCGGAGCGCCGTGACGAGCATGGTGCCCCGTACTTTCTGGTCAGCACAATGCTTTAGTGTTTTAATTCTGATGTGCAGAATCAGACCCCTTCGTATCCAATCGAGTCCGTCGACCGGGCCCTTCAGCTGATCGTGATGCTCCAGGCCGGCCACCGCCTGAGCGTGAAGACCGCCGCCGAGAAACTGGGGGTCGCTTCCTCAACGGCACACAGGCTGTTCGGCGCGCTGTGCTACCGCGGTTTCGCCCGGCAGGACGAACAGCGCCTGTACCGGGCCGGGCCGGCCCTCAACCAGCGGACACCGGTCGCCGTCTCGCACACAGCCCTGAAGAAGGCGGTGCGGCCGGCCCTGGAGGAACTGCAGCTCCAGCTCGGCGAATCGGCGAACCTCATGGTGCTCCAGGGCGCCTACATACGCTTCCTCGACGGCGTCGAGAGCGAGCAGATGCTCCGGGTCGGACTGCGCACCGACGGCACGATGCCGGCGTACTGCTCAGCCGGAGGCAAAGCGATCCTGGCCGCGCTCGACCCGGCCGACGTGAAGGAGATCCATCACGATGGCCTGCCCCGCTGGCCCACCGCGAAGATCTCCACCGTCGACGAGCTCGCGCGCCATCTGACGGAGATCCAGCACGGCGGTTACGGGGTCAGCCTGGAGGAGACCGAAGAGGGCGTGGCCGGGGTGGGCGCCTGCCTGCGCGACTGGCTCGACCGCCCGGTGGGTGCCATCACGGTGGCGGTGCCCTCCACGCGTTTCTCCCAGCACGACCTGAGGCATTACACCGAACCGGTACGGAAGGCCGCCACGGCCGCAAGCCGCCGGATCGGCGAGCAGTGCACGGCATGAACGCTTCCCCGGTCCGTCCGTTCGTGCCGGTGCCCCCTGGGTCGTCTCCATGAAGTCCGGGCAATCTCCGAGATCTCCGGACATCCGCCTGCCGTCCTGCTCAAGTCCGGGCACGATCCCGAATGGCGCGGTAGCGGTCGGCTGAGCCGCCCTCCGCAGGGTGGGAGCCGATCATGTGACCCCATCCGAGGAGCTGCCCGCCATGCCGCAGATCACCGTCGACTACTCCGGCCCGCCCGACGCAGCCTTCGACCGCCCGGCCTTCGCGCTCCGCCCTGCACCCGATCGTCGTCGACACCGTCGACGCCCGCCTGGAGGCTTGCAAGACCCGCTTCCGCCGGGTCGAGGACTTCACCGTCGGGACCGAGACCGAGGGCCATGCCGTCCTGCACGTCGAGATCGGCCTGTGGCTCTGTTCACGTCGCAGGGTTCTGGCACAGGATCCGTGCAGCGGTTGCTGTGCGTGATGAAGGCGCCATGGTCTGCGTCTCGACAATGGGGCAGTAATCCCGAAGCTGTGGTGCAGCGATGAGCAACGACTCCCTCCTCGGCCGCGCTGTCCGTCTCGTTCCGCTGTCCGTCGATCATGCAGAAGCGTTGTTCCCCTCAGCGTCGGATCCTGGGGTCTGGCGTTGGATGCCCCGGCCTCGCCCAGGCTCCCTGATAGAGACGCGGGAGATGATCAGCCAGATGTCGGCGGATCGGGCGAGGAGATGCTCGCCGCCCAGCGCCTCACGGACGAGACAATGATCGGCCCAACCAGTCTGTATGAGCTTGACCTCGCTGAGGGCCGCGCTGAGAGTCGTTGCAGGAGCCGCTACGTACTGGGTCCGCTACAGAGTCGGAAGGCAGCACGCCGAGAAGCTGAACGGCAGCGTGAGCAGGCGGAGGCGGAGGCCGCAGCGGCGAGGGCACATGAGCATCGGAGCGCCCGGGTAGCACGCGTGGCCCTCATCCTCAGAGTGGTCGGCAACTGGTGTCACCTGCCGGAAGTGACGTTGGACGAGGTCCAACACGGCCATGCAGTCGAGAACTTCCAGGAGACTGTTCGCCAGTCCAGAGACGCAGTAACTGAAGCGATCTACGAAGGCATTCGTAATGGTTTCGCCATCGCCGTTTCTCAACGAAGCGGCGGGTCCACTTATCGGAGGCGGACCGCCGGTCGAACGTTGGGTGTCTCGGTACGGCGGCCGGAGGCCCGCTGAGGAGAACCCGTGTCAGCGATCGCACCATGGGAGTGAACGAATCCGAGCGGAAGCTGATCTTGGATGCGCTCGACCTCGCCACCTCACGCGTGAGCACCCTGGCTAGGCCGCCTTTGGACGACTCCCGATATCCAGAAGCACTTCAATCTGCGCAGAAGGCCTTGGACGAAGCGGGCCAAGCTAGAGCCGGCCTCTCTGTCCAACTCATGCAACGGCTGGTGGACATAGCCGACCTGGACTTTATCGACACACGTGATGACCCCAGGACCGTCAACCCCTGACCACAGCGCCATCTGACGCACCTGGCGCACGCTTCCGCTCCTGAGTCGAAGCTCACGAACCGTTCGAATCCATGGTGCTTTTGCTGCCTCCCGAAGTGGGGTTCTGGCTCAAGTTCTGTGGAGTCGGCGGTAATGGGGCTCATCGCGGAAGAGGGTGTAGTCGGGGGCTGTCGGTTTTCGAGGTCGCCTGCACGGATTTCCACGCTCGGCTGCACTCCTGTCCGGGCGCGGCGAGACGTGCGCCGAGGAACGAGCTATGCGTCGTCGTTGCCATCGCGCAGGGAATGAATCATGCCCTGCAGGATCCGGAACGCGCCTGACTGCTCGGCCTCGGTCATGCCGGCCAGCATTCTGACCTCGACGGACCGGACCGCTACGGTCGCCTTCTCCAGGCTCCGTCGGCCGCGAGGCGTGAGCCGCGCGGGAAGAACCTTCCCGACGGGCGCCTCCGCGGGCCTGGTCACGTAGCCCTCTCGTTCCAGGGCCTGGAGCAGCACGTTCATCGACTGCCGTGTCACGAACGCGCCACGCGCGAGCTCGGAGTTCGACAAGCCCGGCCGTTGAGCCAGCAGCTCGAGGCAGGAGTAGTGCGTCACGCTCATCCCGAGCGGCCGCAGCACCTCCTCCATGGCTGCGCGCAGGACGCTCGAAGCCTCTTTCAGCAGGTAGCCCAGTGATTTGTCCAGGTCGACGCCGACACCGTTTTGACTCATGTCAGCATTCTGACATACATTGATCTGTGTCAGAAATCTGACACGAAGAGAAGGAGTATCATCATGCCCGCCACCGGCCCCGACTTCATCTCGCTCCAGGCGCGCGACCTCGACGCTTCGCAGGCGTTCTACGAGCAGTACCTCGGCCTCGTCCGCTCGCAGGCCGGACCTCCGCACGCCGTCGTCTTCGAGACGAAGCCGATCGCGTTCGCACTCCGCGACGTCGTTCCCGGCACCGATCTCGCATCCGTTGCCCAGCCCGGCATTGGTGCCGCGATCTGGCTCCACGCCACCGGCGTCCAGGCCATCCACGATGCTCTCGTCGCCGACGGTCACACCATCGTCTCCGCACCGATCGACGGCCCCTTCGGCCGGACATTCACCTTCGCCGACCCCGACGGCTACCAAGTCACTCTCCACGACCGCGCCTGATACGCCCAACGCCACCGGACGATCACCGGTCCCCGAAGACCGCGGTTGCGCCCGAGGCGCGAGAATCCGGGCGACATTCATTGGCTCTTCGCATTTAACCGCGTAGACCGGTCTGGCGCGTCGGTGCCGGGGGTAGAGGCCGAGGTCTTCCGAGGATGAAAGTTCTGCACCGCTCATCTGGAAGACCTCGACGTGCGTGACGCCACCTTCTGCCCTGCTGATCTGACGACGTTCTGCCGGCTGGATGGCCTCGGCTTGGAAGTGGTCGGCCAACAGCTGCACCCCGACCACGCCGTGTTGCTCTGTCGAGTGGTCGAGCCTGACAACTGGTGCCATTCCTGCGGCTGTCCGGGGGTGCCTCGCGACAGCGTGCTGCGCCGACTGGCGTGCGTCCCGCTCGGCTGGCGGGCAACGATCCTGCACATCCGGCCGCTCGCTTCCTTCGCGCGGCCGGGCAGGCGGGCTTGGAGTTCCGCCGCACGTATACCGGTGCCGGTGCGTCGCGCGGTGCCGCTGCTCGGCCCTACACGTGAGCGGGCGGTCGATCAGGTGGTGGGAGCATCGGGATCGGGAGGAAGGACCAGGCGGGTACGGCCCCGGCGGGCGAGCGCGGCAGCCGTGCGCCAGATGTCAGCGCCGGCAAGCGCGCCGATTACCGGCGCAAGCAGGTAGATCCACAGATGCGTGGTGTTCCCGGACAGTAGCGCCGGGCCGAGTTGCCGTGCCGGGTTGGCGGATCCGCCGCTGCGGAGACCGAGCAGCGCGATGATGAGTGCGGTGGTCAGGCCCACGGCGTACGGCAGGAGCCGTCGGGTGGAGGGGCGGCTGAGGAAGGCGCCGAGCATGAGTGTCACGGTGACGATGGCTCCGGCCTCTGCCGTGAACACTGCGGTGGCGTTCCATGTCGGTGCGGGTTCCACGGCCGCGTAGGCGATGGGGGCGTGGCGGGCGGTGGTCCCCCAGGCAAGGCCGCCAAGTGCTGTGCCGGCCAGTGATCCCGCTGCCTGGGCGGTGATGTACGGGATGACGGCCCGCCCGGGAAATGCCTTCAGGCGCCACAGGGCAACGGTGACGGCGGGGTTCAGATGTCCGCCGGAATACCGCCCTGAAGGCGACAGGATGAGCAAGGCGAGCAGCCCTCCCATGAGTGCGCCGAGTACGGCCAGGGCGAGGTCGGGGTTCGCGATGACCAGGGGTGAGTCGGGCGCAAGCAGCCATCGCACCGCAGTGACGACAAGGAGGAGCAGCAATCCGGTCAGGCCGAACTCGTGGGCCGCGCACCGCAGGATGCGCACAGGCGGGTCGGCGGCGGACGCTCGTATCGGGGTGGTTGTCGTCGAGAGGGGTGCGCCCGGATTCGTGGGCGGCTTCCTGGTCCGCATGAGGTTGGCCTCGATGGTGTGAGTGCGTGCCTTTGGGACCGCGGGGTGGGGAACCCGGCAACGCAAGGGGTTCCCCACCGCCGTTCGGCCGTCGTCACTGGGCTGCGTGTGCGGCTTCCAGCCAGTTGAGGAACTCGCAGGCGAAGTGCCACTTGTGGCCGGTGAAGACGTGCTCCGGCGCGCTCGCGGGGAACTGGATCGTCAGCCGGACGCGCAGGCCGCGCGGACCGTCCCCGAACTCGTGCATGACGCGCGCGACCTCGGTGCCGTCCGCGAGCCTGCCGGTGCCGCCGATCCGGACGGGATACGTCTCGTGGCCCTCGCCCTCGATCGCGACGCCGTCGTGGAAGGTGAGGAAGAAGCGCAGCGGTCCGGAGCCGATGGTCTCGATGATCTCGACCACGCCGTCGGCGGAGTCGGCGAGGTAGTGCTCCGGGTTGGCCGCGAGCAGCGCACCCCGGTCAGCGCTCGCGAGCCGGCCCTGCCACCAGGTCAGGAATCCGTCGGCGTCGATCCCGTCGATTTCCATCTCGGTGACGGCGGACCGCCATGCTCCGTCCGAGGCGCCCGGCAGCGGTGCCATCGCCCGGTCAGCCGCCCGGAGGTCCTCGGTGAGCAGCTCCCGCATCAGCTCGTCCCCGATCCGGCTCTTGAGGAGGGTGAGCGCGGTGCGGGCGCGGTCCAGCTCCCAACGGTGGATGTCGTCCTGTGAGTACTCGGTGCCGTCGATCACGGTCCGGACAGTCAGCGCGCCGCTCATGGTGTGGCCCTTTCACGATGAAACCTTAAACGGAGAGTTTTTCTCCGCCTTCAGGACGATAGCATACGGAGAGAAACTCTCCGATTGGGTTGGGCGACGAAAGGTGGTGTGCCATGAGGGCGGATGCGGCACGAAGTAGGCGACGGATTCTCGACGCGGCCCGTGAGGTCTTCCTGGAGCGCGGCCTCGACGCGCCACTGGACCTGATCGTGCGCCGGGCCGGTGTCGGCCCCGGCACGCTCTACCGGCGCTACCCGGACCGGGAGGCGCTCGTCCGTGACCTGACCGGCGACCTGCTCACCCGGCTGGAGAGTGCGGCGGAAGAGGCCGCGGCGGTGGACGGCGACGCCTTCGCGGCCGTACGCCGCTTCATCCACGCGGCGGCCGACCTGCGTATGGGTGCGGTCATCCTCGTACTCCTCGAAGGTCTCGTGGTCGACGAGGAACTGGTGCGCGTCCGGACCAGTGCCGCGAACACCGTCGAGAACCTGATCGATGCCGCGCACCGGGCCGGCCGGCTCCGCCGCGACGTGGGCATGGGCGACCTCGTGCTGCTCTCGATCCGGCTCTCCCGCCCCCTTCCGGGCGGCCTGAACCGCCTCGACCCGGACGGCGCCCTCCTCCACCGCCACCTCGACCTTGCCCTCGACGGCCTGACCACCGCACCCTCAGACGAGCCCGCGGCCACCGCGGGACCGGGCACCCCGCTGACGTTCGCCGACCTCATCACCGCCGCCGACCGCCCGACCACCGCCGACTGAAACCTCGGCGACACGCCACGTCGCCTTCCCACACGGCGGTCAGGTATCCGCCCACCACCAGGGCGAAGGCCGCCCGGCCCCGGCGGCACGGCGCTCCCACCAGGGGCGGGAGGCGCGGCAGGCACCCCGTTCCGCCCGCGGATGGAGCACGCCTGGCCGCCCCGGGGTGCGGGACACAAGGAGAGCCGCCGCCTTCGGGCGAGAGGCCGATCTGCTGTCCCATGCTCCGCTGCTGCTCCTGGCTGCGGGCCTTGTCGCCTGCGCCGGCATTGGGCTCATCGCCCGACACGGACCGAAGCTGATCAAGGCACCCGGCCGCTGGGCGGCGCTGCCGGGGATCGCCGCGGGGCTGGTCGCGTTCGCGGTGTGGCAGGGGCAAGGGCCCGTCGCCGGCTACTACTTCGCGCACCCTTGTGCATAAGCGGTCGGATTCTCCTGCAGCTGCGGCCAGTTGACGATCCAGTTCGCGATGACGTCCAGCGCCATCACACCGCTAGCCAGCCGGACACCCGCGGACCGAACGAGTCCCACCGGCACTACGACCATCGGGTCGAGGACCGCCAGGCAGATGAGTATTGAGACATCCACCCCGTTGTGCGAAGCGGCATTTCGTGCCCTCTTCCACAGGCCCATACGGTCGGATTCATGGAGTGGAATTTTCCGACGGCCGACCAACTCGCGGCTGCCTTGCGTGCCGGTGAAGTGACCTCGGCGGAACTGACCGACGAGGCGATCGCCCGTATTGAACGGGACGACGATGCGATCAACGCGATCTGTGTGCCGGACTTCGACCGTGCACGGGCCGCCGCGCGCGGTGCCGACCGGGCGCGTGCCCGCGGTGAGGACCGGCCCCTGCTGGGCATTCCGGTGACGGTCAAGGAGTCGTACGACATTGCGGGGCTGCCCACGACCTGGGGTATGCCGCCGCACCGGAACTTCGTGCCGGCCGAGGACGCGGTGCAGGTGTCGCGGCTCAAGGCCGCGGGCGCGGTGGTGCTCGGCAAGACCAATGTGCCCGTGGGGCTGCAGGACGTGCAGACCTTCAACGAGATCTACGGCACCACCAACAACCCGTGGGACCACCGTCGTACGTCGGGCGGATCCTCCGGCGGCTCGGCGGCGGCCCTGGCGTCCGGATTCGGCGCGCTGTCCATCGGCTCCGACCTCGCCGGTTCGTTGCGCACCCCCGCGCATTTCTGCGGCATTTACGCGCACAAGCCGACACTCGGGCTGGCGGCGAGCCGCGGCATGGTCCCGCCGCCCGGGCCGGCCCTGCCGGTCGAGCACGACCTCGCCGTCGTCGGTCCGATGGCGCGCACCGCTCGCGACCTCACGCTCCTGCTCGACGTCATGGCCGGACCGGACCCGCTGACGCTCGGTGTGGCGTACCACCTGACGCTGCCACCCGCGCGCCACGAACGGCTCCGCGACTTCCGGGTCCTGGTCCTCGACGAGCATCCGCTCATTCCGACCGGGTCCGCCGTGCGGGCGGGCGTGGGCCGGGTGGCCGACGCGCTTGTCGACGGCGGTGCCCGCGTCGAGCGGGACAGTCCGCTGCTGCCCGATCTGACCGAAGCCGCGGTGCTCTACACGCAGTTCCTGTTTTCGGGCTCCGTTGCACGTTTTCCCGTCGAAGCGTACGAGCAGTTGCAGGCCCGCGCCGCCGGACTGAGCGCAGACGACCAGAGTCTCGATGCGGCGCGGCTGCGCGGCATGGTGTTCAGCCACCGCAACTGGATCGAGACGAACAGCTTTCGCGAGCTCCACCGCCATGGCTGGCGGCAGTTCTTCGCCGAGTTCGACGCCGTGGTGTGTCCCATCACGCCCACTCCCGCGTTCCCGCACGACCACAACCCCGACCTGATGAAACGTCGGATCGACATCGACGGCGTCGAGTATCCGTACTTCGACCAGCTCGTCTGGGCCGGTCTGGCCACTATGCCCGGTCTACCCGCCACCGCTATACCAGCGGGCCGGTCGCCCGAGGGTCTGCCGGTGGGAGTGCAGCTCATCGGTCCGATGTTCGAGGACCGCACCCCGCTGCGGCTGGCCGAATTGCTTGAGCAGAAGATCGGCGGCTTCCAGGCACCGAAGTAGGGCGTACTACCTGGGTGTCCGTCGAGGGCGAGGTGCGGATCACGACGAGATCCTCCGAATGCGCGCAGTCGCTCCCCGGAACGCGAATGTCACCCGCCTCCCGCAACACGACAGAAGGTCGTCGGACCATGCTGACACAACACACGGCAGTGAAGTCGATCACAGATGCCCCGACCTTATCGCCACACAAGCAGCAACCAGCATCACGAACGCCGCACCGGGAGTCGACCACTTCAAACACAACACGAACCCAGCCGCACACGGCGACTGCGGAGACAAGGCACTCGTTCGCGGTGGTCACCCTCGGACAGCTCCGGCGGGCCCACATCGCTCAGCTCGCCGAACTCAACCCTGAGCAGCGCGGGCACTACACCCGGATCTTCGGCGATCCGCTGGACTGGGTCCGCCGCGGGCTCGGACACCGGTCGATCCTGACCACCTTGATCTATTTGCACGCCCTCCAAGAGCTGGAGATGAAAACCCGCATGGCCTTGGTGCCGGGTACCCGGGAGGACCCGAGAGACACCCCGCTCACCGAGCTGAGCGACGATGCCGCCCCGGGCGGCGCTGAACAGGATGCGGTTCGGTGACCCGCTGCGGCCGCGGCAGCACGGGGCCAGGCCGTCCGTCGGGGCTGCCGCCGGGCGAGTACGACCCGAAGCGGCGTGCTCGACGAACTGCTGGCGGTAGCCGCCGTCCACCCAGACCTTGCGCAGGCCGGGCTGCTCGGCCGGCCGGCTTCCATCCGGCACTGCGACGTCGTGACGTCGCAATGCCGGCTCGGGCTCATGCCTTGACCGCGCCGTTCGCCAGCCCGCCCACGATGTAGCGCTGGAGGAACTGGAAGAGGACCAGCACGGGCAGCGCTCCGATCAGCGCGCCGGCGGCGAAGACGCCCCAGCTCTGACCGAGCTGATAGGAGACGAGCTGGTACAGGCCGACGGCCAGGGTCTGCTGGTCGGGGTCGGTGAGGACCAGCCCGGCGATGACGAAGTCGTTCATGGTTGCCACGAATGCGAACAGCGCCACGACGACCAGGATCGGTCGCACCAGGGGAAGCAGGATATGGAAGAAGATCTGCGCGTGCGAGGCGCCGTCGATCTGCGCGGACTCGTCCAGATCGCGCGGGATCGAGTCGAAGAAGCCCTTGATCAGGTAGGTGTTCACGCCGAGCGCGCCGCCGAGGTAGACCATGATCAGGCCGAGCCTGCTGCCGAGCCCCAGCGGGGGAAAGATCTCCTTCAGCCCCGACAGCAGCAGGAAGATCGCGACGTACGCGAGGACCTGCGGGAACAGCTGGACGAACACCAGTGCCTTCAGGCCTGCCCGTCGTCCTGTGAACCGGAACCTGGAGAAGGCGTAGGCCGCGCAGGCCCCCAGGAAGACCGATCCCGCCGCGGTGATCAGACCGATGACGACGGAGTTGACGAGCCAGTGCGGAAACGGGTGCAGCGCGTCGGTGAACAGCGTCGCGTAGTGATCCCATGTCACCGCCGCGAACAGGTCGTTGGAGCCGGTCAGCGTGCCGCTCGGATCGAGCGAGGCCGCCAGCACGAACAGCAGCGGGAACAGCGCCATGACGCTTGCCAGCACCCCGACCAGATGTCTCCAGAGCTTCATGCTTCCTCCAGTCGCCTGGTCCGGCGGAAGCCCGCCAGTGTCACGGCCACGATCACCGCGAAGATCAGGATGGATACGGCGCAGGCCAGGCCGTAGTTCCTGGACGAGCCGCCGAAGGCGAGCTTGTAGACCAGCGTGATCAGCAGGTCGGTGGAGCCCACGTCGACCGGGGCGCCGGCATCGCGCGGCCCGCCACCGGTGAGCATGTAGATCACGTTGAAGTTGTTGAAGTTGAAGGCGAACGTCGCCACCAGCACGGGCGCGGTCGAGGCCAGCAGCAGCGGCAGCTTGATCGAGCGCAGCACTCGCCATGGCCCGGCCCCGTCCATCCGGGCGGCTTCGGAGAGCTGGGGTGGGATCGCCTGCAGTGCGCCGGTACAGATGAGGAACATGTACGGGAAGCCGATCCAGACGTTGACGAGCAGCACGCTCAGCCTGGCGAGCCAGGGATCGGACAGCCAGGGGACGGCCGTGCCGCCCAGCAGCACTTCGTTGACGAAGCCGTGGTCGGTGTTGAGCAGGCCCTGCCACAACAGGGCTGCCATGAACGCTGGGAAGGCGTACGGGAAGACCAGCAGTGAGCGGTAGATCCGGTGGCCCTCCAGGGTCAGTGCGAGCAGCAGCCCGAAGCCGAAGGTGAGCGCGACCGACGCGGATGCGAAGACGAAGGTCCAGACGAGCACGCCGAGGAACGGTCCTCTGATCTCGGTGTCGGTGAGCACACTGGTGAAGTTCTCGGTGCCGACGAAGACCTTCCACCCGGGGCTGAGCTCCCGGCCGTCGGCGGCGGCGAAGGTGCCGTGCCCGCTGTCGCGGTAGACGGCGCCGCCGCCGTTGATCGTGTCGGATGCGGCGTTGTAGGTGTAGGTGGCCCGGTAGAGCGAGGCGGTCCTGCCGTCGGAGGTCTTGAGGGTGCCGCCTTCCGCGGGCACCCGGAGGTTCGCGATCTCCGTCTGCCTGTCGAGGATCTCCGGGTACGGGAGCGGGTGCCATCCCTCGCGGGGGCGCCCGTCCAGCAGGAAGCCGAGTTTCCCGTCGCGCTCGGCCACCTGGATGGGGACGGGCTCCGCGCCGGCCAACTTGACCTCGCTCTTCTCGAGGATCGCCGCCACCGCGTCCTGCTTGGTGCCGTTGTGGCCGTCGCCGTAGTTGGTGAACGCGGCGTAGCCGGTGTAGAGCACCACGTACACCTGGTAGACCAGCAGCAGCGCGATCCCGGGCGCCAGGTACTTGGCGGGCACCGCCCGCTTGCTGAGGTAGATCGCGTTGACGATCGCCGTGCCCGCGAGCAGGGCGGCGAACATCCACCACGAGCGCTGCCCGCCGAGCGCCACCAGGCCGTAAACGGCCAGCGCGTCCACCACGGCCAGGGGCAGGAGCCTGAGCGCGCGCATCAGGAGCCGATCTTCGCGCGGATGCGGTCAGCGGCTTTACGGGTCAGCTCGGCCGGGTCGCCCTGGCCGGTGATGATGCCCAGCTGCGACAGGCCCCAGTCGGACCAGACGGCTTCCATCTGCGGGATGTTCGGCGTCGGCACCCCCTTGGCGGCCACGTCCGCGAAACGGGCCGTGACCTGGTCACCTGCGAGTTCCTTGCGCACCGCGTTCATCGCGGGCGGCCGTCCGCCGGCCTTGTACAGCGCCTTCTGCACCTTCGGCGTTCCCAGGTGGTTCAGCACGAAGTCCTGGGCCAGGAGCGGGTTGGCGCTCTTGGAGCTGACGTAGAAACCCTGCACCGCCGTGAACGGCCGGGCGGGCTCGTCACCGGCGGGCGGCACCGGATCCACCGCGAACGGCACGCCCGCCTTGGTCAGGGCGGGCGCGTCCCACGGCCCGGTGACTAGGAACGGCGTCTGCCCGTTGATGAAGGCGTTGGTCGCGATATCGCCGGTCAGCGAGGTCGAGACCGCCTTCTTCTCCGCCAGGCCGCGCAGGTAGGCGGCGAACTTCAGCCCGTGAGCGTCGTCGATCGCCGGCTTGCCGTCGCGGAGGACCTGCGAGCCGAATGACGTCTGCAACGGGTAGAGGTGGAACGGCGAGCCCGCCTTGGGGTCGACCGGCAGGCCTACCGGGTACTTCGCGCCGAGCTCCTCCCCCTTGGCGACCAGCTCGTCGAACGTCTTCGGCGCGGTGTGCACCTGCTTCGTGTTGCGCAGCACCGCCACGCTCTCGATCGCGTACGGCAGACCGTAGGTCCGGCCGCGGTAGGCCATCGCCTTGACCGCTACTTTCGAGAAGCGTGCGGCCCTCGTGGACAGGTCGATCGGGGCGACCACGCCGTTCTGTACGAGTTTGCCCAGCCAGTCGTGCGGGCCGACGATCACGTCAGGGCCCTGCCCCGACGGGGCCTGGGAGACGAAGTCGTCACGCAGGTTGCCCATCGCCTTCTGTACGACCTTGACCTTGACGCCGCGGTCGCGCGCGAAGCCGGCGGCTATGTCCTGCAGCGGGGCGGCCCGGCTGTCGTCGGCCCAGACGGTCAGCGTCGGGGCGTCCTTCGCCTTGGGCTGTGGGTCGGCGCCGCAGCCGGTCAGGGCCATGGCGGTGGCGGTGGCGGCAGCGGTGATCGCAAGGATGCGCATTGGTTATCTCCTCAGGATCCGGCGTGCGGGTCGTCCTGGGCCGGATTGCTCCAGCCCGCGACGCGCACCCACACGCGCCGGCCCCCGTCGTGCCGTAGGGGAGTTCGTACGAGAGTGCCGTCGGCGTCGAGTCCGTCGCAGCGCCAGCCGCGGCTGACCGTGCCGTTGAGTCCGACGCCACGGGGCAGCCGCCACGAGCCGTGGTGGATGCCCGGACCGACCCGGGTGGTGACCAGGCCGGAGAAGTACACGGGCCCGGTCTGGGTGTCTTCGGGTACGACGACGGTGACGTCGAGCAGCGCGTCACGCTCGCCGTCGACGACCGTCACCTGCTCGGTGACGGCATGCTCGCCCACCTGCGCGGTGACCTCGACGTCTCCCGGCTCTGCGCCGGTGAGCAGCGCGTGCCCCGCGGGCTTCAGGGCATGTTCGGGCTCCCAGCTCAGCTCCGCCCCCAGCGCGGTGTAGACACAGCCGTCGGCTCGCTCGCCGCGGGGTGCCAGGTCGACGGGCTGGCCCACCGCGGCCCGCGCGGTTACGCCGGTGAGGGTGGTGGCAGGCCCTTCGGTGCCGAAGAGGTGGAGAAGCGCGCTGCCCACGCGGCCGGCCCAGGCGTCCTCGTGGTGTGCTGCGTTCGGCTCGTGCAGGTAGCGCAGCTCCTCGTCGGGCAGATAGCCGAGGCCGAGAAGGTGCTCGGCGAGTTCGCGCACCGGCCTGACCATGATCAAGCCCTCCATGCCGCCGATGTCGAGCCAGATCCGGTTCGGCCCGCGCCGGTCGAAGCGCCGGAAGACCGGGGTCTCCTCGAGCGTCTCCGGGTCGACGAAGACCAGGAACGGCGAGAGCACGGCGGCGAGGCCGAACACATCCGGGCGGCGGAAGGCCAGGTGGTAGCTGACCAGGCCGCCCATGGACGAGCCAAGGACCGCGGTGGCGTCGGCCTCGTTCGTGACCGCGTAGCGTGCGCGAATCATCGGCAGCAGCTCGGTGACCAGGAACTGCTCGTACAGCTCGCCCCGGCAGGGCACGACCGGACCGCGTGGGTAGGGCACCTCGTGGGAGTACTCGCTGCCGCGCTGGTCGCCGGCGTTGGCCACCGCCACGGCCACCAGTGGTGGCAGCAGCCCGCGCCCGATGAGTGTGTCGAGTGTCTCGTCCACGCGCCAGCTCGGCTCTAGGCCGGCGCCCGCGAAGACGTGCTGCCCGTCGTGCAGCACCACCAAGGGGTACGGGCCCGCCGCCGGGTCGTAGCCGGGCGGCAGATAGACGAAGACGTCACGGGCGTTGCCGAGCACCTCGGAACGCACCGCCGTGAGGATGTCGATCACCGTACGACCTCCCAGATGTGGAAGGCGGGGCCGTCGGCAGGTATCGGCTCGCCCGCGTTCAGGTCGGGAGCGCCGAGCAGACCGGCCAGCTCGCACGGGGCGAGCACCGGAGCATGGCCGGCCCGGCTGACCTGGACCACGAGGGCCTCGCCCGGCACGGCCCGCTCGAAGAGCACCACGTCGTCGTCGGCGTGCAGCCACCGCAGCCCGCCCCGGCGCAGCGCCTCGCGGGATCCGCGCAGCGCCGCCAGCTCCCGGTAGATCCGGTACGTCTCCTGGTCCCAGGCCCCGTCCCACGGGAACGGGCGGCGGCCGTCCTCCAGGTGCACGCCCTCGACGCCCACCTCGTCACCGGCGAAGACCATCGGCAGACCGGGCATCGTGAACAGCAGCGCCGCGCCCAGGTGCTGATGGTCGCGGCCCGCGACCGAGCGGAACCTGGCCGTGTCGTGCGAGTCCAGCAGCGTCAGACTGTGCGTGTACGACCGCCAAGGTATCCGGCTGGCGTAGCTCCGCATCACCTGGGCCACGTCCTGCCCGCCGTACTGCGGGATCGGCCCCGGCGTACCCCAGAACTCGTCGGACCTCTCCCGTGCCAGCCACGACCAGACAGGACGGGCGAAACCCGCGTAGGACATCGTGCCGTGCCAGCCGTCGCCGCGCAGCGCGGCCGAGGCGTCGAACTGGTGCTCCGCCAGCAGCAGATGCTCCTCGCCCAGCGCCGCCCGCGTCTCGCGGGCCACCTGGCCGTTGAGCTCGACGTCGCCGTGCCGGCCCGCCGACTGGGCCACATCGACCCGCCAGCCGTCCAGGCCGAACTCCGCCGGGTACCTGGCGATCACCGCGTCGAGGCGGCGGCGCAGCTCGGGCGCGCGGTGGTCGAACTTGGGAAGGCTCTTGACGCCCGCGAACGTGGCGTAGTCGTCGCCCTCGAAGTAGTAGAAATCGCGCTCCACGCTGCCCTCCTCTGCGCGCGCCTCGACGAACCAGTCGTGGGCGTCGCCGGAGTGGTTGAGCGTGATGTCGCCGATGACCCGGACGCCCTGGTCGTGTGCCCGGTCGACGAGTGCCTTGAGCGCCTCGTCGCCGCCGAGCAGCGGGTCGACGCGGTCGAAGGTGGAGGCGTCGTAGCGGTGGTTGGAGCGGGCAGGGAAGAAGGGGGTCAGGTAGATCAGGTTCGCGCCCAGATCCGTGATGTGACCGAGGCGGTCAGCAACGCCCCACAGGTCGCCGCCGTAGATCTGCTGGAGGGCCTCGGGCCGGCCGTACGGGATCGGCTCCTCCCACTCCGCAGGCCGGGCCCAGTCCGGCAGCACCTGCGCCTCGGGGCAGCCGCGCGCGAAGCGGTCGGGGAAGATCTGGTAGATCACCGCGTCCGCTGCCCACGCGGGCGGCGGCGGGTACGCCGCGAGCGTGAAGTCGGCGGCGTCCGTCACCTCGATGCGAGAAAGCCCCGCGGCCGTCAGCCACAGCGGGCCGCGGGCCGTGTGCAGCAGGAAGCGGTAGCCGCACTCGGGATTGACCATCTCGATCGACGCGCGCCACCACGTCTCGCCCTCGGCCTTCCGGTCGATCAGCGCCTCGGTGAAATGCGGCTCACCGTCCGGTGAGGTGCGTACGTGGACCCGCGTGACGCCCAGCGTGTCGGCCGTCCGCGCGAACACCTCCACGCGTCGGCCCAACTCCGGTGCGGGATCGGCCACATACAGCGGTGAGCCGTCGTGATGTGCCAGGGTGTTGCACAGTGTTTCTCGCTGCATCATGCTGCATCGCGCTCCTGTGATCTGTGGTGACACTTCGGAGCGTAGGATCGCCCGGAATTTGCAGGCAACAATCTGCAACATGTTTCAAGGGATATTGGAGGTCGGATGACCAGGCTGTCGGTCCGGACCATCGCCAAACGGCTGGGGGTGAGCGCGTCCACGGTCAGCCGCGTGCTCAACAACCGGCCGGGCGTGGCGGAGGAGACCCGGGCCCGGGTCCTGCGGGCCATGCGCGAGCAGGGCATGGTCGCGCCCGCACCGGCCGACGCGTCCTTTGTCGGCATCATCGTGCCTGAACTCGACAACCCCGTCTTCGCGCAGCTCGCCGGCGCCATCGAGGCCAAACTCGGCGCGCTGGGCGTCACCGCCGTGATCGGCAGCTCCACCAAGCAGGGGCCCACCGAACTCGACTACATCAACTCGCTCATACAGCAGCGCATCCAGGGCCTCGTACTCGTCTCGGGCCGGCATGCCAACCCCTCGGCCGACCACGGCTTCTACTGGCAGCTGCACCAGCAGCACCTGCCGATGGTGCTGGTCGGCGGTCACGTGCCCGACCTGCCGGTCTCCACTGTCACCACCGACGAGGCCGCCGGCGCCGCGATGGCCGTCACCCTCCTGCGTTCCCTCGGCCACACGCGCATCGGTCTGGCAGGCGGCCAGGGCTACCTCCGGCCATCACAGAACCGGCTCAAGGGGTACCGCCGCGAGATGCGCCGCCAGTTCGGCACCGTCGAGGACGCGCTCTACGCCGAGAAGGACTACTCCCTCACCGGCGGACACGCCGCCGCCCACCAGCTGCTCGCCGCGGGCGCCACCGCCATCATCGCGGGCAGCGACCTCATGGCCCTCGGCGCCCTCAGCGCCGTGCGCCAAGCCGGGCTGACCGTGCCGGGCGACGTCTCCGTCATCGGATACGACGACTCCTACCTCTCCGCCCACAGCAACCCGCCGCTGACCACCGTGCACCAGCCCACCGACCAGATGGCCGGCACCGTGGCCACCGCACTCTGGGAACGCCTGCAGGGCTACCACACGCCGCCCGTTGACCACGTCTTCCCGCCGAAACTCGTCGTCCGCGGATCCACCGGGCAGTGCGCACCGGTCGGCTGAGGGCAACACCTCCCGCTATCCGTGCGGCCGGCCGACGGGTCCTCCGCTCTGCTGCCGAGGGCGGAAGGGCCGGTGCTCGACGGGCTCAGTGAGGTCGATGAGCTGGTGGTGGTCGACGCCCACTGCGCCGTCCCGGAGTTGAGATGTCCGGACTGCTCGACGGTGTCCCGCCGCGTGCACAGCAGGTACCTGCGGCGTCCGGCCGAACTACCCACGAGCGGACGCCGCGTGGCGGTGAAGCTGACGGTGCGCCGGTTCCACTGCGACGTCGGCGACTGTCCGCGGCGGACGTTCGCCGAGCAAGCAGAGGTCCTGACGATCCGTCATGCCCGTGCCGGGCCGGTAGTGAAGGTGTGGTGGCGGGCCGTTGCACTGGCGCTGGGCGGACGTCCCGGCGCGCGATTGTGCCGTGTCCTGGCGGCGCCGAGCGGACGGGCACGGCTGCTCGGGCAGCTGCGCGCACCGGCGGTGCCGGCGCGCAGTCCGCGGGTGCTCGGGGGCGACGATTTTGCCTTCCGCCGCTCCCGAACGTACGGGACCCTCGTGCTGGACGTGGAGACCTCCACCGTCATCGACGTGCTGCCGGATCGCACCACGGAGACCCTGGCAGCCTGGCTGCGGGCCCGTCCCGGTACGGAGATCGTGTGCCGCGACCGGGACAGCGGGTACAGCCGCGCCATCCGTGAGGCAGCGCCCGAAGCGACCGAAGTCGCCGATCGCTTCCACTTGCTCCAGAACCTGTCCGCCGCGGTGGAAAAGACCTGTCACCAGCACCGTTCCTGTCTGCGCAAGCGAGCCGAGGACGAAGTCGCACGGGTCCGTCCGCAGCCGCCGCTACCCGAACTGCCGCCCTTCGAGCCGCCCCGCACCCTCCGCGCGGGCCACACGGAACCGCTCCGAGCGACGGACACCGTCATCACCGTGCGTAGCACCATCCGCCGCGCCTGGACCACCCACCGCTGGGACGACCGCCCCACCCGACGACCATGACCCCACATCTGCCTGCGCGAGCTCTTGGCAACGCGGAGATGACCTAGCGGCCGAGGGCCTGTCGCACGGTCAGGTTGTGGTACTTCCGCAGCCGGTACAGTTCCCAGCACGACAACACCGTCACCGACACCGGAGCGCCGAGCAGGAACACGATCTGGGCAAGGACGGGAACCTCGGCGTTCTCGTTGTTGATCACGTCGAGGGCGGCCATCACCCACACCAGCAAGGTGGCGAGGATCGGCGGCAGTACCTCGTGGATGTCGGCGGTGCGGAACACGTGCATGAGGCAGAGCACGATCCCGTACAGGGCGAAGCCCAGCGACCACGCGCAGAGGGTGATGAGGACGACCATGCCGGGGGTCCCGATGGCGCCACGGAAGCCGGCGGTCTCCGGATCGGGCGCGACGGCGAGGGGGAACGTGGCCATGGACCCCATCAGAGCCGCCACCGCCCCGAAGGACTTCAGGGACCGGCGCAGGTAGAGCCCGCGCAGCGCACCCTGCGCGGCGAACGCGAACAGGGCGATCACGAACGGGAAGGCGCACACGAGGACGAGTGTGCTGATCCAGCTCTGGTTGAACTTGTCGCCCGCGACGGTCTCGACGCCCTTGGCGGTGTCGACCGGCTTGTACGACATGACCAGCACGAGCCAGGCGACGATGCCGAGCCCGGTCCGCCACATCTGGATCTTGCGCACCGTCAGGTCCTCGACGGCGTCCGGGCGCGAGGGGCGGAAGGTCCGCTGGGCGGCGTAGAACGGGTTGTAGACGCACTTGAGGATCCGCTGCCTGCGCGTCAGCGGCGGCCGGGGCGGACGCGGGAACGGCGGCTGCGGGCCACCGCCGTGCGGCTGTGGCGGGTACGGGCCCCAGCCCTGCGGATGTCCCGGGTACCCCTGCGGCGGCACGGGCGCGGGCTGCGGCGGGTAGGGCACCACGCCGGGACCGCCGGG
This sequence comes from Streptomyces sp. NPDC006510, assembly GCF_040611955.1. Classification (NCBI taxonomy): domain Bacteria; kingdom Bacillati; phylum Actinomycetota; class Actinomycetes; order Kitasatosporales; family Streptomycetaceae; genus Streptomyces; species Streptomyces sp. NPDC006510. The sequence continues at coordinate 36,667 of NZ_JBEXPH010000058.1, forward strand.
GTACGGGTGGTGTCCGGCCCCAGGGTAGGGCCGATGGCCGGGACCTGGGCCCGGCTGTCCACCGGGGCCGGGTCCGGGGCCGCCCGTCGGACCCCAGTAACCACTGCCGTTCGTACTCATGCCGTGCACCCCCGATGTTTCGGTCTGTGCCGTGCGCGGCACGGCTCGAACCGCCCGCTCAGCGTGCGGCGTGATCCTACCCATCGCGGCGGCCGAGAAGTGCACGTTCCGGGACCGGGCCGGGCACCGGTGGGTAACGACCTGGGGTGCGACAGGGAGCGGCAGCGTTCCTCTGACAGACCTGATCGCCCTGCCCTGTTCGCCATGAACTGGGCAAGGCTCTTGGTGCTCCTCGCGGTCGCGGCGTTCTTCAGTTCGGGAGCCCTCATCCAGGTCCAGGGTCGGGGCGAGCAGTGGCGAGTCATGGCAGTTCGCTCCGGCCAGGACCCGGCCCAGCGGGATTCCGTAACCGTCTGTCATTCCGGAGCGTTTGACGCCCTGTTTGCCTCGGTCGACCGGTGAGCATCCGGCGGCTTCTCCGCCTCCGGGTGCTTTGGTGATCGAGCCGTCGATGGCGATCTGGTCCAGGACGAGGCCGACGATTCGGTCGTATGGCTCCAGGGCTATGTGCCGAAGCCGGGCGGAGATGCCCAGCCGGATCCACTCGTCACGGCGGTTGCGGATCGTGGTGGCTGAGCAGGTGGTGTCCGCTATGGCTTGGCAGGAGCAGCCGAAGCGGAGGAACTGGAGCAGCTTGTCGAAGATGATCCGGTCGCTGATCCGCGGGCGGTGGCAGCCCAGTGGGTGGGCCGGATCGCAGACCGGCCGCTGGGCAGCAGCGCCGCGAATTGGTCCCGGAGGAGTTCGGTCATCCATGATGGCAGTGCAGGCACAGGTCTCCAGGCGATCACAGAGCGTCGCAACTCCATGATCACTAGGCCCTGTGCCTGCTCTACTCCCGAGTGCCCCACCGCGCCTATCCGCGCGAGCCCCAAGGCGGCTGGTCAGCGCCGGGCAGAGCCAGGGGCGGGACCCGAACAACCTCCGGGAGATGGCCAGCCGTTGCGCAGCACTTCGGGCTCTGTCCGGGTCAGAGTGAAGGGCGAGGTACGGCTCTTCCAGGGCTCATCCACGGCACGGCTCAGGCCCGCCACGGGGCGCTCGTATGCCCGGCCCAGGGACGTCACGACACCAGGCCGGCCCCCTCCAGCTCGGTCAGCCGTACGGTGCACAGACCCCCACGCTCGGCCTTCACCTCCGTCACCTTCAGCTGCGTCCCCGGCGCGAGGATGTACTCCTCCTCACCCGTGAAAGCGGAGAACCGCCGGATCCCCACCGCCCGCGCGGGTGTCACCTCGAACAGCGTCCGCCGGCCACGCCCGCCGAGGAACGCGCGGGCCACACCCAGCTCGGACGTGCACGACGACACGCCCCACCACGTCACCGTCCGCCCCAGCGGGTACTGGGACCGCAGATCCAGCGCCACACCACGCCACAGCGGCCGTGTCTGCGCCGGCAACGCCTCCATCGCCGAGAACAGCAACCGCAGGTACGGCAGGTACGGCACCACGCGCTCGCGGTCCGCCGAGCGCAGCACGGCGTTGATCTCGCGGTAGAAGCCCGACTCGCACGTGTACAGGTAGAGGGCCGAGATCGCGTCGGCCGACAAGGCGCCCACGGCCTCCCCGGACAGCACACCCGCGGACGCCGCCTCCGCGGCCTTCGTCTCCCCGAAACGGCTCGACAGATCGATATGCCGATCCAGGTGCGCGAGCACCCGCGAAACCGGCTCGACGGCCTTCCGGAAGTCCATCAGCGGCGTGTCGAACACCCCGGTGACGGGCGGCAGGGCGAGGCCCTCGTCCTTGACGCTGGTGAGCCGCTCCAGATAAAGCTGGTGCAACTCCATCGTGGACGCGATGAACGCCCCCATCCGCTGCGCGACACCACCGTCCTCCGGCCCGCCGGCCCCGCCCGTCCCCTGGTCCCAGCCCTTCTGCGGCAGCCAGTCGACCGGCTCGGCCCCCACCGCCGCCAGGGCGTCGTTCACCTGGGCGAAGTGGTCACCCTCGCAGAACAGATCCCCCTGCGCGGCCGGGTTGGCGTGGTCCAGGTGACGGACCTGCACCCCCGGGTACTTCTTCTCCAGCCGCTGGACGACCCTCTTCAGACTCCGGGCGTGCGCGCCCCACCAGGCGAACACCACCCCCCGGTCGTCCTCCTCCACCGCGTCCTGCTTCGCCCGGAGGATCTCCTCGACGATCTGCTCGGCCACGGGGCGCCAGAACGACGTGTGCCGATCGGTCGCCATCGCCCCGTCCGCGCTCGCCGTGAGGGACGCGTTCAGCAGCAGCACACCCTGGGTGAGCATCGCCTGGAACCACTCGGGCGGCTGAACCGTGCCCTCCTTCTTCAGCAGGGCCCGGACGTCGGCGATCGGGGTCTTCTTGACGATGCCGTACTTCCACATCGCGGCCGCCTTGATGAGGCAGCGGATGCTGACGACCCGGCCGAACTGGCTGTCCTTCCAGTCGTTGAAGGTGTTGTCGAACATCGCGATGCCGGTCGCGCTCTCCGCCCGCGGATAGGGGTTCTGTCCGAAGACGACCACCTTCCACTTCTCCGGCGGATGCGGCTTCAACGCCTGGAACGTCAGCTCGCGCACCGGAACGACCTCCGGGCTGCGCTTCGGGCCGATGAAGTCGGCGGCTCCCGGCTGCGCCTCGATCACCGGTCCGAGCAGCGGCAGCCACGGCTCGCCGCCACCGGTGAACAGGCCGGCCAGTCCCAGCGGATCCCCGGCCGGGGAATCGGCATCGCCCGCGACCGTCACGTCGACATCACTCACGAGGGTGGAACTCCCGATACTCGAACCGGACGCCTCCAAGGGCGCCCCGGCATGCTGAACAGTTGTGGCAGGGTCGTCGCCGGTGTCCGCGCCCTGGGCGGCACCGGCCTGCGAGGTCTTCGGGTCAGTGACGAAAGGAAGGCCGCTGCGGCACGTTGATCCGGACCCGCCGTGCGGACCCCGCTCCCTCTATGTCGTCGAGCTGCCCCAGTACGGCGGCCCGCAACTCGTCGTAGTCCGCGAAACCGTGGTCGTGGAAGAGGGTGTAGCCCGTCCACATCAGGTTGGCGCACACCTTCGCGGGCACCTGCCCGGTCTGCGCGCCCATCCCGACGAGGGCCACCGACCGGATGCTGCCCGGCTTCGTCCGGTTCTGTAGATGCACCGCCTGGAAGGCGGCCGCGCAGGCCAGGGCCACGTTCATCGTGTCGCTGACGTTCTGCGACGACTGGCGCATGGTGGGCGTCGAGATCAGGTACCGGGGTACGTCCGCCCCGGAAGCGACGCACACCGCGCTGCCCACCGGCAGCCGTCCGCCGAACCGGTCGCGGATCGCCCGCTGCACCCGCACCTGGATGCCCGCACCGAGGTACCGCTTGACGACGGCGTCGACCCCACCGTCCATCCGGCCACGCTCGTTGGTGGGAGAGACCCAGGCATCGGCGTCCACATCGAGAAGGGAACCCCGCCTGATCTCAACCTCCGGCGTGTCCGCGAACGCGGACCGCCAGGCCGTCACCACCTCGTCGTTGACGTCGACCAGGACGACGCTCAACGCATGCCTGACACCCACGAATTCACCCCTCTCACCCCGTGATCTCGAACAGTCCCGAAGCTACCGCGCGCCACTGACAGCGCCGTTCGACAGGGTTGTTCGAGCAGGGCAGCAGAGGGAGGGAAGACAGGTATCTGATTCAGTGCCTGGTTCTGAGCGTCGAGGCAGTCTTGCTCCCGCCCGCAGGGGCCACGTCCGCCGCCCGCCTTCGGGCATGCACTCGTGCTGCCGAGGGGACTCTCCGGATCGGATCGTCTGGCAGCTGCACGGCAGTTCCACGCCCCAGAAAGGCACCTTTTGGGCGCCGGGCCAGCATGCCGGGACGGGCGGGGAGGTGCCCGGCGGGCCGTCCCCCTTCAACGAACCTCTCCGCCGACCGGACCTCTCCGCACTCAAGATCACCCCTTGGTGCAACTGCGGTACCGCCGGTCCCCACGGCCGCTATCCGGGACAGCCGGGGCTCCAACTGCCGGACGCGGACGGCCAGGCGTTTGTTGCGTTCCAGGGAGTTGGCCGGGTCGGCTTGAAGCGATGCCCGGCTCACTGCCGTGATCTGCCCGTCTGTGGCGGCTGGTGTGCGGGCGGCGGCGTGGATGCGTTCGAACTGGCCGCCCCCTCGCGATGGACCCGTTGACCTGCTCGTTGCCACGGCCCGTCGTGGAGTGGGTGAGGAACACGCGGTCTCCGTCGCGCAGACAGTGTCACGCACCGAGTACCAGGGCTGGGACTGATCGAGGCCACTCCCGATGAGATCGTGCTGCGGGTCTGGCGTCTACTGGTGAACCTGCACCGTTCTCCCCTGCCCTGACCCTGTCCTGCCAGGGGTTCCTACGCCCCCGCGTGGACGTACGCCGCCCAGATGTGCGGCCTCTCCGGGATGCGGCGCCGCAACTGGCGGACGGTGTCGTGCAGGGCGTGCGCGACACCGGGGCTGTCGGGAGCGGTCGTTCGGCGATAGAAGTTGCGCGTCATGTGGTCCGCGTGCGTGCTGTCGATCTCCCACAGCGTGCCGACCGCCGTCGGGAAGCCCGCCAGCAGAAACGAACTCGTGATGTGAACGGCCTCGTCCGCGAGGCGTTCGGCGGTGCGTGCGGTGCCGCAGGCCGCGAGGAAGGCGAGCCGTGCCGAACGCGGGCGGACCCGGCAGATCTCCAGGACCGAGACCGACTCGCCGCTGGGCAGATGCAGCAGGGCGCCGGAGGGCTCCGCCGGGTCCGTCGTCGCGTGGCAGCCGAAATGGGCCCACGAGGCGTCGTGCAGCGCGGCGAGCACGGCCTCGCGGGTGGCGGCCGGGCCGATCAACGGCGCCTGTGCGCCGAGGAGTTCGGCCGCGTGGGCGGCTGCCGAGGCAACGCCGGGGAGATCGTCCTCGGGCGCGGCGACCAGCAGGGCGCTGCCGTGGTCGGCCGTGTCACGCTGCCGGGCGCGTGCTCGCGCGTACGCAAGGGTCTGCAGGCCGGGCGCGTACGACGACACCACGGCGTCGAGGGCGGCACCGCAGCCGTCCTCGGCGCAGTCGGGCGTCGAGCACTCGGCCGCGTGCAGTGGCAGGGCGCTGAATGGGCCGGTCGGCACCCACCAGATGCGCGGCCACGCGCCGTGGCGCGGGACGGGTTCCACCGCCCCGACGGACTCCAGGACCGGGCGCACGATCCTGTGCCAGGTCCACGCCAGCGTCTCGCGGACCTCCTTGCCTGCGGCGACGAGTTGAAGCGGGGAGGGGCGGGACGCGCCCTGCGCGTTGATGGCATCGACGGCGTCGCGCAGCCGGCGCGCCGCGTCGGCGATCTCGTCGGCCTCGGGGTCGAGGCGCAGGGCGGTGACCGACCGCTGGGTGATGATGAGGGCGTGGCAGTAGCGCTTGCCGTGGTTGAGGACGACGACGGGGCCTTCGGCCGCGAGCGCCTTGGACTCCTCTGCGGTCAGCGGCCGCAGGAAGCCCTCGAAGCCCGGCCGCGTGCGGATGCGCCGTACGAGATCGTCCAGTTCGTTGGACGCGCGCAGGCCTGCGAGCCGGGCCCACTCGGCGGCTCCGACGGCGGCCGACTCGGGCCGCGTGTCGATTCGGTCGGTCAACTGCTCGAACTCTTCGGCCAGTTCGGGGTGCGCGCCCTGCAGATCGCCGATGTCTGCGCGGGCCTCGATGCGGCGCGCCAGCAGCAGGCCCCGGCCGCGTTCCAGCAGTTCGGCGGTACGGACCACGTCGGGGCCCCGGACCGTGTGGTCCAGGGCGGGGAGGCCAGCGAGGTCGGGCATCTGTCCCGCCTCCAGCGCTCGCACGCCCAGTTCCAGGATCTGCGCCCGCTCGGCGACCTGTACGGCGGACTCGCGCAGTTCGAGGGAGGACAGGATCAGCTCGACGATCGACCTGATGTCGCCCTCGAAGGTCGACAGACCGTGCTCGGCGGACGTCTGGTCGCTGCCCCGGTCGGTGATCCCGGCCATCGCCTCGACGGCCGCTTCGAGATGCGCCAGTGCCAGGTCGATCCGCGGCTTCCCGCGGCCGAGCGCTCCGGCCGCCGCGGCGATCTCGCCGTGGGCGCGCATCCACACGGGAAGGGCGGGGTTGTTCCAGCCATCGGGGGCCGTGTGGCCGGCGAGGCGGGAACGGAGGAGGTCGAGGACGGCTGCGAGCGGACCGAACGAGTTGCTGTTTGCCGGTGCCGGTCCGGGGGCGTCGTCCGTCCCGGAGACCTCCGGGCGCCGTGCGGGACCAAGTGCGTCCGTGGTGGACACTTCCGGGAGGCGGTCCCGGCCGATGAGGTCGACGACCGAGCTGATCATGCCGGCCATGTCGATCGGCGACCCGTCCGGCCTCGCCTCTCTCAGGACGCCCTCCAGGCCCTGCGCCTCGGCGAGCAGCGCCCGGGACCGCTCCGGTTCGCTGGTGCGCAGGGTGGCGGCGCGCTGCATCAGGACCCTGGCGAGCGTCATCGTCACCATGGGCCGCATCGGATGTCCGGCGGGGCATCCCTCGAACGTCCTACGGCACTGTTCGACGACCGTGTCGTCGAGGTCGGGCCGCGCGCCGCCCGGCCCCACGGTTTCGACCAGGTCGACGTAGGCGTCGCCCATCAGGTCGTACCAGGGCGGGTCCTCCCCGTCGGTCGCCCCGGCACGGGTGATCTTCCGCAACCGGTGGGCGATCCGCCGGGCCCGTTCCAACTGCGCGGGCTCATGGCCGAACAGGTAGTTCTGCAGGGCGTTGTGGAACTCCGTGCGTGCTGCCAGCACCTCCCGGTCGGTCCGGGTCACCGCCGCGCCGTCGTGAAGGGTCGCCTCTTCGGGAGTCAGCGGGGCGGGGCCGGGCGCCGAGGCGAGCAGGGCCGCCGCCTCACGCGCGCCTTCCGCGTCGAAGGAGCCCGCCGACAGGGCGGTGAGGGCGTCGGCGAGTATCCGGTCGAACCTGCCGGGCGCGTCGCCGGAGTCGGCGCCGGCGTAGCGCAGCAGCTGTACGACCTCTTCGAGGACGGCGGGATCGGGCCGTTCCGCGACGCTGGCGGACAGGGCGCTGCCGAGGACTCCGGCCAGGTGCCGGCGCAGCTGGGGGTGGTCCTCGTCCGTGGCGTCGAGGAGTTCCCGGATGGTCGCGATGTCGGAGTCGAGGTGCTCGGGACTGTCGAGGCGGACGTCGGCCATCCGGGACAACTGGGCGAGTGTCCAGCGGAGTTCGTCGGGCATGTCCTCGTCCCGCGTGACGTCCGCCGTGATGGCGAGGGCGGCGACGGACAGCGCGGCCTCGAAGAGTCCGCGGCGCAGCAGGTCCGTCGCCGGGAAGCCGGGCGGGGCGTCGGTGAGCGTCTCCTCGGTCAGCTCGCGGGATTCGACGTCCAGCAGTCCGGCGCGGGCGGGCGCGCTGGAGCGCAGGGCTTCGGCTCGCAGCCCGGTGAGGGCTGCCAGGACCGCGACGTGAGCATGCCGGTTCGGGTGATCGGCCGGGAGGACGGAGAGGGCGGAGCGATAGCGGCCGATGCGTTCGTCGGCGCTGTCGTCGGGCTCGAATCCGGCGGTCAGGGAGAGGACTTCGAGGTCGAGGTCGATCTGTCGGCCCTCATGGGTGGCACGCTCCCTGTCCCACGCAGCGAAGCGACCGAGCAGCGCTGCGGCCCGTCCCAGGGCGTCCGGGTCGTCGCTCTCGCTCAACGACTCGAACTCCCGGTACGCGGCGAGCATCTCGCTGTGCTCGTCACTCAAGGCTCCGGCCGAGGCGAGCAGTTCGGTCGCCTCCAGGGCCGCGTCGGCGTCGTCGCACGCCCGCGTGAGCGCGGCGAGCGCCCGGCCGAGGGCGACGGTGACCGCGGTACGTTCGGGGTGACCGGCCGGGGTGTCGGCCAGGGCCGCC
>NZ_JBEXPH010000059.1:0-44584 GCF_040611955.1 Streptomyces sp. NPDC006510
CATCCGCATACCTCACACACCACGGAATACAGCCATTACGGCGAACGCGTCAGGGACTTCGAGAAGGTTCACCCCAACGGGCCGAAGTCAGTAACAGCGGCGTACAGCGGGCCGGTGAGCTCGACACCCATCGCAAGGAACTCCTCGACGAGGAGGGGATGGTGTGGGAACCGGGGAGAGACGAGGCATGGGAGGCGAAACTTGCCGCGCTCCGGTCCTTCCGCCGGGGCCGACGCCACCGGATCACCCTCGAACAACGCAACGCCCTCACCGAGCTCGGGATGGAATGGGCGTGACACCGGCCGTGGCCGGTCGTTGAACCGGCAGGACAGACGTCACGTCATGTCACACAGAGACCCTGGGCGTTGGCTCTCGGGGTCTCATGCTGTCTGCGTCGTGGGTACGGGCGTCATCGTACAGCGGCAGGTCTGGCAGGCCCGCCCGGTCGGGGCAAGGCTGGCCGTGTGCGCCGAGCAGGCGGGCTGGAGGGCAAGGCGCGCGGCGCACCATGTGCTCATCCTGTCGGCGCCCTTGGGTGCAGGTGTTGGTGCGCGGCGTGTTCCTGTTCCATGGCGCGGTGCAGGTGCCACAGGGTCACCGTGGGAAGCAGGCCGCCGAGCCGGGCAGCCGCCCTCAAATCCTCCACAGCACCGGTCAGAAGGATCCTGGCGACGTGCCCGGGCTCGCCGGTCCGAGCAGGAATATCAGCAGCGGCCGTTTCGAAGAGATCGGCCAGCTCGGAAATACCCGGATCCTCCGGCACCTCCCTGCCCCACTCCGCCGCCGCGTCACCGACGCTGAGCAACACGGCGGCCACGCCTCTCCGCCAGACGCAAGGAAACATCCCCGTTGATCACAGAGACATCGTCCCCCACCACCCGAACACGAGAACACAAAACCGCCAGCAGACGATGGTCCGATCCAGGGCGGGCCATTTGAACCCCAGCCGAGGACTCTCACTTCTTCGTGACATCGCTGCGTTCACGAGGACGAGGAGTGTGGCGGGCGCCCGTTCATTCGGCACTCCGGGGCGTGGTCTTGGGCGCCTCGGCACCTGCGATGGCGTCGGGGTTCAGCTCCTCGACCAGGCGGTACAGCACCTCGTGAAGGGCCTTCTTGTCGTCCGGTGAGAGCGGCAAGGTCGTCTTGGACTCGACCCGACGCGAGATCGACTCGGCTCGGGTTGCAGTGGCGCGCCCCTCGTCGGTGACGTACAGACACATGCTGCGGCGGCTGGTCGGGTGCGGCTCACGCAGCAGCAGCCCACGCTCGACGAGTTGGCTCACCGCAGCTCCCATCGACTGAGCCGTGATACCGGATCGGCGCGCGATGTCCGCCGCGGAAACTCCCGGCGTACGGACAGTCTGCGTCAGCGCGTTGTGCTGGGCGAGGGTGAGGTCCTCCGCGCGCAGCTCCCGCTCCAGCCGTCCGGCGACGATCTGCGAGAACTGCCAGGCGAGGTATCCGGTGGTGGGGAACGCTGCGTCGGTCACGGTCTCAGTTTAACGAGAATGCACCTTACTTTTTGCGGGCGTTGTGGCCCGGCCCACAAGGGAGTGGTCCCGGGCTTCACGCAGGCGTCACCGTCCCCGCGTACGACGCCTCCACCGGTGCGGGTGTCCCATGCCGCACCGCGACCGGTGGATTCCGTGGCCTGCTCGTGGCCGAATCACGGCCGCGGACAGGCAGGTCAGCCGATGGCTCGGCGGCGTGGGGCACGGGCGTCACGCCAGTAGAGCGTCGCGGCGGCGACCAGAATCCAGGCCGTCAGGACGACGATGCCGATGGTCAGGCCGTCGTTGTTGAAGTGGGACACGCCCTGAAGGGCTCGTACGCCGACTCCCACCGGAAGGATTTCGGAAAGCGGCTGCAGCCAGCCCGGCAGATAGGCGCTGGGCAGGGTGCCGCCGCTGGTGCTGTTGCCGAAGGTCAGCAGCACCACCGAGGCCAGCGACATCCCGGCCTTGCCGAACAGGCGCATGAACACCATGGTCGTACCGCCGACCGCTGCGGCCATCAGCGCGATGATTCCCGCGATGCCCAGGAAGGGGCCGGGCAGCGCGGCGAAGCCGAGGCTGCCGGCGATCAGCGCCACGATGATGCCGCCGAGGATACTGAAAGAGGCCAGGCTGGCCATCCGCCACCGGTACAGCAGACGGGGCGCCATCTGGTAGGTCATCATGCCGAACAGGAAGCCGGCCAGGACGACGCCGAAGCCGGCGTAGAACACCGACATGCTGCGTGTGTCACCGGCCGAGGCCGGGGCGACATCGCGCTGGCTCAGATGACCGCCGCTCGCCCGGGCGACACCGGCGAACGCGCCCGTGACAGTGGACGTCACGGACGGACCGTTGGCGCCCGCGTACAGCAACTCGGCGGATTTCCCGGCGCCCACCACGTAGGCGGCGTAGACAGTCCGGTCCTGTACCGCGCGGCGCGCCGCGTCCTCGTCGGCGTAGCCCTTCACCTCGAAACCTCCGGGCAGCCCACGCTCCAGACCCTGGGTGACCTGCGCAAGCTGGGCGGTCGTACCGACGACGGCGACCGGCAGGTCATGCGGCTTCGGCGCGTGGAACGCGGCCAGGAACACGCTGACGAAGATGGAGCCGATGGCCAGCACGATCACGACCGGCAGCAGGACGCCCTTCACTCCGCCGGCCCCCTGCTGAGGGGGCGCGGCGTCCACCGTCGGTGGATGGTGCGCGTGACGTGATTCGAGGGTGGTGGAGGGTGCGGACATTGCAGAGCGTCCTCGTTTTCTCGCTATAAGGTACCTTCCAATGATAGCTCAAACCGTAAGGCACCTTACTGTCTGGACGCGGTGGTTCCGCCGTCGACCCGCACCACGACCCCGGTCACGAACCGTGCGGCGGGTCCCCTGGACCTCGCGCCCGCTTCCGGCCAGGGCCGGGGTCACGTGCGCCGACGGGAGGTCCACCCGCCGCACCGAGCGGCGGCTGGGGCGTGTTGGGCCTGGCGTCGCAGCGCCTACCCAGTACGAGGAGTGGGAAGGGTGGCTCGTCGCGCCCCGGTCCTGGAATGAGGAACTGCCGGACGGTACGCCGGTCCGGCTGGAGGTGTGGCTCCCCAGGCCGGCGGTACGCGCTCGGCATCGATCCAGCACGGGCCAGAGCGCCCGTCGAAGGGGCTTCGAGTCAATCACACCGCGCGGGTGACGCTGACCCTGTCGCTGGGATGCCAGTCGTGGAGCATCTCGATCACGCCCTGCTCGTCGGGCAGAAGGCCGTGCTCCTCCCCGGTCCGTTCCGCGTCCGCTTCGCTCACGGCTATCACACAGTGGCCACACGACTTGCGTGCACGGGGGCTGGCCCGGGTCGCCTTCATCGAGCTCTCGGTCACCGACGAGCCGCTGGCTGACCGGCAGCGCTGCCACGCTCATCCGGTCGGCCTTTCACTGCATCAGAACAATCTGCCCAAGCAGGCCACCAAACCCGACCTCGTCGTCGAGACGAGCGGTATGTCGGCCGCCAAGGTGGCCGCGTTCGTGTGCCGTTGGCTCGACGAGGAGTATCTGGAGGTGTGACTGCGGGCTTACCGGCCACACCTTGTCTCCGATCGGTGCAGATCACAACCTGATCAGGCATGATCTGCTCTGTGAACGCGACAACGTATCGGCCCCGGGCCGGTTCATGCTTGCCGACGGGCCAGCCTGCGGCTCATGAGCATGGTCATCGACCACAGGACCATCCGCTCGTGGACGGCGGGCAGCGTCTCGTAGTCGCGTACCAGCCGGCGCGAGCGGAACAACCACGCGAACGTCCGCTCCACGCACCATCGCCTCGGCAGCACCACGAACCCCGATACGTCGTCCGAGCGTTTGACGATCTGCACGGTGAGCTGGAGCTTCTCCTTCGCCCAGACGACCAGGCGGCCCGCGTAGCCGCCGTCGGCCCACACCAGCATGATCTTCCTGTGACGGTCCCGCACGCGCTTCAGCAGCGGCGCGGCCGCGTGGCGGTCCTGGACGCTCGCGGTGGTCACCGTGACCGCGAGCAGCAGGCCGAGGCAGTCCACCACGATGTGGCGCTTGCGCCCCGGCACTTTCTTTCCCGCGTCGTATCCCCTTGAGGACGCGGGCACGGTGGCCGCGGCACGTACCGACTGCGAGTCGACGATGGCGGCGGTCGGCTCCGGATCGCGGCTGGCGTCCTCGCGCACCAGGCCGCGCAGCCGGTCGTGCAGTTCGGCCAGCAGCCCCGCGCGCCCCAGCGCCTGGCGAACGCGTAGACGCGGTCCCACACGGGGAAGTCGCCCGGCATAGCCCGCCATGTGATCCCGCCGGCGACCAGGTAGCGCATGGCATCCAACGTCTGACGGTGGCAGTAGCACTCCGGCTACCCGCCCTTGCCGTTCATCCACGCCGGAACCGGCATCGCGTCCCGCACGACCGCCCACTCCGCGTCCGACATGTCCGAGGGATACCGGGGCTCGCGGTCCGGATGGTCGCCCGCGTTCCCGAACCGGTGAGCGAGGCAATCACACGACCGGGCAACCGAGTTGGACTGTACCGGCACGGACCCGCAAGACTGCGACACGAGGGCCTCCTGTTTAGGTCGTTCGGACTTCGACAATCCCGAGCTGGACAGGAGGCCCCGCCTTCATGCACGCCGGATCCGAAGATCACGCGACCGAGTCACCGCACTCGAACTGGCGCCCAACAAGGTCGGTACGACAACGGCTTCTCAGACCGTGTCGCTTACGACCATGCTGCCGATCGGCCCGCGTGTCGCATACGCCAGGGACCAACCCGACGGTCCCGCCGCAGGCACCCCTCAGCGCCTGACCCAGTCCACCCCGCCCGACGCCACAGCCCCAACCGTTCATCGCACCGGCCCACAGGAACACGCTCCAACGCAGCTCGGGGGCGATCGCCCCCGAACTGGAAACCGGCCTGGCCTGTCGACTGGCAGCGCCACCACACCGCCCTGAGCCTCGTGGCCCCAGGGGGCGTGCACGGGGAGGTGGGGCCCGGGACGGTCGTCCACACCAGTCCGGCATCAGGAGCGCGGCAACATAGCGGCGGATCCCCGGTCACCGAACCCGGGGATCCGCCGCATCCTTATAGCTCCACCGCCACTCCCTGACCACCGCGTCGAAAGGCAGCACCACGGCAGCAACCCATAACGTCGCATCCCCGCCGCGCACGACCACGCCGGCCACCAGCGCGCTACGCCGCGGCGTAGCTGAGGCGGAACAGATCCTGGGCGCGCTCCAGATCCCGCTCCGTGCGCAGCTGCAGCTCCAGATCGCCGGTGCCGTGGTGACCGAGCCCCGTGACATCCCGGGTGAAACCCGCAACGAGGTCGACCTCCTTCGGGTCCGCTCTGAGGTAGACGAGGAGCTTGGTCTGCTGCGGCGGACAGACGCAGGCAAAGTTCCGAAGCCGCTGGTAGGCCGCGTACTGCTTGCGCTGGACTCGGGTGACGCCTTCACCGAGGCCGAACAGAGTCTCGTCGACGGCCGCGGCCAGCTCAGCCATCGCCCCGTCCTGACGTCGGACTGCCGGCAGCCCGGCCGCGCGCCGGTGAACCCGCCGTGAAGCGGCCGAGGAGCCGGTGACCGACGCTACGGTCTCCAGGCCGATGTGGTCGCTGCCGTAATAGCGGTAGCGCACCAGGTCGATGCTGCGCCGGTGCTCGCGTACGGCGTGAGCGTCGTAGCGGGTGAAGTCGCCGGCCACGCAGATCCGTCGAGGTGCGCTCCACAGGATCTGGGATGCGGCCGTCACCCCGAGCCGGTCACGGACCAGACTCCGGAAGGCGTCCTTGTGATTCGTCAGCCAGGCCACGTAGTAGAGGCCCTGGTTGATCACGCCTGCGTCGGTGCCCCGCTTGTACTCGACGATCACGGGTGCACCGTTCTCGTCGAGGCCCAACGAGTCGATCCGCCCACCATCGGCACAGTCGATGACGTACTCGCTCGCAAGGAACGTGACGCCGAGCATCTTCTCCATGTGCGCCTCGACGAGGCCCTGTACATCCGCCTCGACCTCGGCAAGACGCGGCACGACCTCGGTCACACCGCTCTTCACGTTGAACAGCTTCAGTCCCACCACTCCCCTGCACGACCACGATGCCAGAGGGGAACCCCATAGAGCTCAGGGATATTTCCGACACCGAAATCCGTCGCGAGAAGGACAGAACCAGCAGACATGCACACACAGCACAGCGCGATGCAGAGCCCCAACTACAGCCCCACCCACATCCGTGCCACCTGGGGCGGGACCGGGAGCGTGGCGGAGGCATCCAAGGTGTTTGGATTCTCACGAGCAAAGGGCTACGACCTGGTTCGCCAGGGAAAGTTTCCGTGCCGCGTACTCCGCATCGGTCGCAGCACGCGGGTCGTCACCACGTCCCTGCTCCGGGTGCTCGAAAGCGGCGAGCCGGAGTACAGCAGTGCCCGCACCTGAGACTGCGCACCACCGCAACTCGCCACGCACGACCCCCCGCCGGAGCTCACCAGCGGGGGTTCTTCATGTCACAAAAGATCACTTCGGTGTCACGGACCAGGCGGACTCCGCTGAATGCAAGGCACCTGACCTGGACTTATGGGGCTTCCCTGGCCCAGATGGACGCCCTGAGACGGTTTCTACGACATGTGCCAGGTGGGACCGTCACGGCCCAGGGCGGGCAGCCGTCTCGCTATCAGTGGCCGGACGCAGCGCCTTCGAAGGGACGGGTACGCACAGGGCGGAGATCTTGGAGCCGAGATCACCCCTGGGATGCCGGCTGAGCGCCCGCTACAGTCACTCAGCGTGCCTGCGACAGCGCCAAGTTTCGTCTTCCGCCGTCCGTCACGGCGGCCCTCCTTGGGGAGAATCTGGGGAGGATCAGCGCTGCTGGGGAGCGTCTGGGGAGAATCGACTACATAAGACGGCACGCCCCTGAAAGACCCTGAAAGATTCATCTGCGCTGGTCAGAGGCGACTGAAGCTGCATCGCTCCAGGTCAGCGCCACCAGGCAGAGAACTTCAGGCCGAAGGTGCCCTGGAGACTGGGACAAGCAGTGAGCATGCCCTGAATCCTTGTCACTTGAACACGTGCAGACGCGCAGATAGCGCGCTCACGGACGAGCCGGGGGAAAATCTGCGGAGTTTGGAACCATGTCTCCATTGGCCTGACCATCGAGCAGACTGTCGATCGGGCAACGCGCCTCCGGCACGAAGTGGGCATAGTGGTCCAGCGTGATGGTTGCAGACGAGTGCCCCCAGCCACCTGGCCAGTGTCACCACGGACTCCCCACCCTCAAGGACGATCGAGGTGTACGTGTGCCTCAGCACATGGAAGCCATCCCTGCGCTCCGCCTGCCACTGCCGCGGCTTCGCACACTCGTATACCTCAAAGCCGCCCCGAAAGAGGTCGACCTCATCCCCGGCTTCACGGGGGACATGACGGGCATCGGCCACCACGGAACCTGCGACCTGGAGCTGCAACTGCGCAGGCAACGGCGTCCGCGATGGGGGTGGGTCCTGCGGTGAGTTCGAGGATGCGGCGGCGGATGCCGGGCTGGCGCACGAGTTCCGCGAGGACGGGGGCGATGTCGTCGCGGAGGACGTCGGCGTAGTCGATGGCCTGTCTGATGCGCTGCCGCTGCCCGGCTGCTTGGTGGCTCCGGTAACCAGCCGCGTTGGTCTCACACCGCGTGGCGACGGTTCGCCGATTACTGCGGAGAAGCACAGGAGGCAGCGGCTGGAGGGGGCGGACTGGTTGGGGGGCGTTGTTGACATAGGCGTACGGCGAGGAGTTGGGCGTTCCGGCCGTGGAGGGTTCCGGGTCGATGGTGGTGAAGCGGCGGTTGGCGGGGCATGGGTGTGGTCGCGTGGGTTCATCCGGCCGCCTATGTATGGGTTTCACGGTGCGGGGCCTGCCGGTGCGGGACCACGTGCCACCAACCATGGCCGGCTCCGCAGAAACCCGCCAGGCCTGACCGCAGGCGCGCGGAAGGGGAGAACACTACCCGCCCGATCCGCCCCGAATGCCGAAGTTCAACGCTGCGTAGTCAGCACCAAGTCAGCACGGGACAGGTGATCAGGGGTGCTGACATGCGGTTTCAGGTCAGCACCAAACCAGCACGGGAGTCAGCACCAGGGCACTAAACCATGCCTGATAGCGCAATCCTGACAGGCGCCTGCCGGCCTTCAATACGGTCCTCGAAGCAGTCTCGACGTGCCTGTCATAGTGGCCCCGCGCACACCCGGCCCGAGAACTATGGTGTCCCGCCACATGTGCCTCTGACCTGCCCATTCCTACGGTGTGGCGACACGAAACCGTCCCCGCCAACTGTCCGGAAGTGGTGTTCATGGCTGCCTCGGCATCCGCCCCGCCGACCACCCGCTCGCTCAAACGCATCGTCGCCGCAAGTCTCATCGGGACCACGATCGAGTGGTACGACTTCTTCCTGTACGGGTCAGCCGCCGCGCTGGTCTTCAACAAGCTGTTCTTCCCCGAGTCCGAGCCGCTCGTCGGTACGCTCCTGTCCTTCCTCACCTACGCGGTCGGCTTCGCCGCCCGGCCGCTCGGTGCCCTGGTGTTCGGGCACTACGGCGACCGGCTCGGCCGCAAGAAGCTGCTGGTGCTCAGTCTGTTGATGATGGGCGGGGCGACGTTCGCCATCGGGCTGCTGCCGACGCATGCCACGGTCGGCGCCGCCGCTCCCGTGCTGCTCACCGTGCTGCGGCTGGTGCAGGGCTTCGCGCTCGGGGGCGAGTGGGGCGGGGCGGTGCTGCTGGTGTCGGAGCACGGGGACGCCGAGCGGCGCGGTTTCTGGGCCTCCTGGCCACAGACGGGTGCGCCGGCCGGGCAGTTGCTCGCCACCGGGGTGCTGTCCGCGCTCACCGCGCTGATGTCGGAATCCGCCTTCGGGGCGTGGGGCTGGCGAATCCCCTTCCTGCTCTCCGGTGTCCTGGTGCTCATCGGTCTGTGGATTCGTCTCTCTGTCGATGAATCACCGGTCTTCAAGGCTGCGCTGGCGCAGGCCGAGGAGCGCAGGTCCGCTGCCGGTGCGACGGAGAAGATGCCGCTCGTCGCCGTACTGCGGCACCACTGGCGCGATGTGCTGATCGCCATGGGCGCCAGGATGGCGGAGAACATCAGCTACTACGTCATCACGGCGTTCGTCCTCGTCTACGCGACCACGGCGGCGGATCTGAGCAAGCAGACCGCGCTCAACGCGGTGCTCATCGCCTCGGCCGTCCACTTCGCGGTCATTCCGATGTGGGGCGCGCTGTCGGACCGGGTCGGGCGCAGGCCGGTCTATCTGGTCGGCGCGATCGGTGTCGGGCTGTGGACGTTCCCGTTCTTCGCGCTGATCGACACACGTAACTTCGGAAGCCTGCTGCTCGCCGTCACCGTCGGGCTGTTCTTCCACGGTGCGATGTACGCGCCGCAGGCGGCCTTCTTCTCGGAGATGTTCGCGACCCGGATGCGGTACTCGGGCGCGTCGATCGGCGCGCAGTTCTCGTCGGTCGCGGCCGGTGCTCCGGCGCCGCTCATCGCCACCGCGCTGCTCGCGGACTTCGACAGCTCGGTACCCATCTCGCTGTACGTCATCGCCGCGGCGCTCATCACGCTGCTCGCGGTCGGGTGTGCCAAGGAGACCAGGCACCGGGACCTGACGGACATCGAGGGGACCGCGGCCGGGCAGGACGCGTCCGACACGGTGCCGGCCGACGCCCGTACCGTCTGAACGCTGTCCGCCGGGCGGGCCGGGAGACCGGACCCGTCCGGCGGACAGCGGTTCTCACTGCCGGGCGGTGGGTTCGAACCAGGTGGGTTCGTCGGTCATGGACTGCTTGATCCTGAAGAGCGCGAACTCGTTCAGCGGCGGCAGCGCGTCCACCGGGAACCAGCCCACCTCCAGCGACTCGTCGTCGTTGACTCGCGCCTCGCCGCCGGTCGCCCGGCAGCGGAAGGTGACGTCGAGGTACTGGCAGCGATCGCCGTTCGCGTACTCCACGGGCTCCAGGGCCTGGGTGAGCACCACCCGCTCCGCGACGCAGTGCACGGCGGTCTCTTCGTACACCTCGCGCTCCGCCGTTGTCGCCGGCTGCTCGCCCGGCTCGCAGATGCCGCCGATGACCGACCATTTACCGGTGTCGGAACGGCGTCCGAGCAGCACTCTGCCCTCGTCGTCGAAGACGATGGCGGTGACGCCCGGCAGCAGGAGCAGTTGCTGGCCCGCGGTGGCGCGGATCTCGCGGATGAAATCAGGAGTTGCCATGGACCGACCCTACGTGGCGTGCCGGGATTTCATCGGCTGCGCCGGCTCCGTACCGAACGGACGGTGACCAGGCCGAGCCCGGCCACGGCGATCAGCACGAGCACCCCTTCGGGGAGCGTGCCCATCCGGGTCGCGGGGGTGAGCGAGGACCTCAGCGGCACCTCGTCCACGAGCGCGTCCGGGGTGAACAGCTTCGTCTTCTCGACGATCTTCCCGTCCGGGCGGATGACGGCGCTGACCCCGCTGGTGACGGGGACGACGACGGACCGGCTGTGCTCGACCGCCCGCACCCTGGACATGGCCAGCTGCTGATAGGTCATCTCGCTGCGGCCGAAGGTGGCGTTGTTGCTGGGTACGGCGATCAACTGGCCACCGTGCGTGACGGTGTCCCGTACGGCGTCGTCGAACGCGGCCTCGTAGCAGGTCACGAGCCCCACGTTCGTCCCCGCCAGGTCGAAGACGCCGACCTTCTTCCCGGGGCCGAAGTCACGCTGCACCCGGTCCACGTCCGAGCTGAAGATCCGTGCGACGGAACGCATCGGCATGTACTCGCCGAACGGCTGGATGTGGCGCTTGTCGTACGTGTCGACGGGGCCCCTCTTCGGGTCCCACTGGATCAGGGTGTTGCGCAGATTCCCGCTGTCGGGATCGACCACCGCGCCGATCACGGTGGGCACTCCGATCGCCTTCACCGCGTCGTCTATCACGATCCGGGCGTCGGCGTTCCGGTACGGGTCGAGGTCGGAGGAGTTCTCCGGCCACAGAACGAAGTCGGGCTGCGGGACCTTGCCCTCCTTCACCTCCTGGGCGAGCTGCTCCGTGCGGCGCACATGGTTGTCCAGGACGGCACGGCGCTGGGAGTTGAAGTCGAGTCCGAGCCGGGGCACGTTGCCCTGGATCGCGGCGACGGTCGCGGTGCCGTCCTCGGCCGAGTCGTCGACGAGGGGCAGCGCGGCGAACGCGCCGGCGACGGGCACCAGGACGGTCGCGGCCGCGGCGGCGACGGCCGCCCGTGGCAGCGTGCCCGTACGTCGGTGGGCACGGAACTGACGCACTGCTTCGCAGAGACCGAAGCCGCACAGCACCACCGCGAAGGAGAGCAGTGGCGTGCCGCCCACGGCCGCGAGCGGCAGGAACACACTGTCCGCCTGTCCGAATGCGATCTTCCCCCACGGGAAGCCGCCGAACGGCACCCTGGCCCGGACCGCCTCGTCGAGTGCCCAGACCGCGGCTGCCCACAGCGGCCAGCAGGCGAGGCGGCTGACGGCGGCGATCCCGATGCAGCCGACCGCGATGAACAGCGCCTCGGCGGCGGCGAGGGCCAGCCACGGCACCGGGCCGACCTCCTCGCCGGTCCAGTGCAGCAGCGGCAGCATGAAGCCCAGTCCGGCGAGGAGGCCCAGTCCGAACCCGGCGCGGAGCCGTTGCCGGTGCAGCACCCAGCCGAGCAGGGCGAAACCGGGCAGAACCAGCCACCACAGGGGACGCGGCGGGAAGCTCAGATACAGCAGTACACCCGCGATCACGGCGGCGGCGGGCCGTACCAGGCGTCGGTCCCGGGACACGGAGGATGAGGCCGGCTGCGCGGCTTCGACTGGGGTGATGGTGGCGCTCACCCGGCGGAGTCTACGGTGGTCGGCTGTGTGCCCGGCAGCCCCGCCCGCGTGGTGGCACCCTTCGTACCGGATCGTTCGGTCGCTTTCCCGTACAGATCCGGTCGCTGCCGTCAGATCCGGCCGCTGCCGTCCCGGTCAGGCTCCGGCCGTAGCCCCGGTCGCCGTCAGGTGCAGGCGCTCGCGGATGAACCGTACGCCCGCCTCCGCGTCGTCGACCGTGATGGTGAACGTCCTGCCGTCACCGAGCCGGAGCACCAGGCCCTCGCCCCTGCGGACCACCACGGCCGTGCCCTGCTCGGGGCGCCAGCGGTAGCCCCAGCCGCCCCATTGGCGCGGGGTGACCTCGGGTGCGAACTCGACGCCCACCACCTGGGTGAGCAGAATCCGGCGGCGCGGCAGACCCACGTGGCCGCAGCGCACCTCCAGGGCGTCCCCGTCGATCCTGACCGCGACATTCACGAAGGCGAGGGTGCCGAACAGCATGAGCAGTCCGGCGGCGACACAGCCGATCACGGACATCAGCAGCGGGGCGATCCCGGAGGTCCAGTTGGACGTGACGGCCAGCTGGATGCCCAGTGCCAGACAGGCCGCGCCCGCGGCCGCGAGTACCCACTGGGCCCGGTTGGTGGCCCGGCCGATCCAGACGGCGGAGTGGGGGTCGGCTCCGGTGTGTCGGGGTTTTCGGGAGTGGTCCCTCATGTCAAGCAGCGTACTTAGGTTTCCGCATGCCGGGGATGGGTCGAACGGCCTCCGCAGGGTCAGCGGGCCGGGCTGACGGCCCCCAGCAGTTGCCCCTCGGCGTAGGCCAGAGCGGCCTTCGGCAGGTCCGCGGGGCGGCCGCTGAGAAGCACGGCCAGAGAGGCGGACGGTTCGGCCGACGGAGCGGGTTCGGCACCGATCCGGCGCAGTGCCTGGGCGGCGACGGCGCCCGCGGAACCGTGCAGCGCGACGGGCGGCAGACCGGGCTGCTGCACGGCGTCGCGAATGCGTTCGGCGACCAGTTCGTAGTGGGTGCAGCCCAGGACCACGGCCCGGACATCGCACGGGGTGCGGGCAGCGGCTGCGGCGATCGCCAGGTCGATCGCGGTCTCGTCCGCGTTCTGCACGGCGTCGGCGAGACCCGGGCAGGGGACCTCGGTGACATCGACGGAGCGCGCGAATTCACCGATGAGTCCGCGCTGGTACGGGCTGCCCGTGGTGGCGGGCGTGGCCCAGATCGCGACGGGGCCGCCGCCGGCCACGGACGGCTTGATGGCGGGGACGGTGCCGATGACCGGCAGCGTGGGTTCGAGCGCGGCGCGGAGCGCCGGCAGGGCGTGCACGGAGGCCGTGTTGCAGGCGACGATCAGTGCGTCCGGCCGGTGGGCGGCGGCAGCGCGGGCCACGTCGAGCGCGTGGGCGGTCACGTACTCGGGCGTACGCGGTCCCCAAGGCATGCCGTCGGGGTCGGAGGAGAGCACCAGATCGGCGTCCGGCCTCAGCCGGCGTACCGCGGCCGCTGCCGCGAGCAGGCCGATTCCTGAGTCCATGAGCGCGATCTTCACCCGGTCACCATAGTCGACCACCCTTGCGGTTCCGCCCCGGTGGGGCAGACTGCGGCGAATGAGTGCCGTTGCCTGGATCGCCGTGGGTTCGCTGGCCGCATGGGTGTGGCTGCTGCTGGGACAAGGGTTCTTCTGGCGGACCGACCAGCGGCTGCCCCCTCGAAAGGCCCTCGATCGATGGCCGTCCGTCGCGATCGTGGTGCCCGCACGTGACGAGGCCGACATGCTGCCGGTGAGTCTGCCGTCGCTGCTGGCGCAGGACTATCCGGGGAGAGCGGAGATCTTCCTCGTCGACGACTGCAGCAAGGACGGGACCGGGGACGTCGCCCGTGCGCTGTCCGTACGGTACGGAGGACTGCCGGTGACGGTGGTTTCGCCGGGTGAGCCCGAGCCGGGCTGGACGGGCAAGCTCTGGGCGGTGCGGCACGGGATCTCGCTGGCGCGGACCAGGGAGCCGGAGTATCTGCTGCTGACGGACGCGGACATCGCGCACGAGCCGGACAGTCTGCGGGAGCTGGTCGCCGCTGCCGTGCCGGGCGGCTTCGACCTGGTCTCGCAGATGGCCCGGCTGCGGGTGTCGAGCCTCTGGGAGCGGCTGGTCGTACCGGCCTTCGTGTACTTCTTCTCGCAGCTCTATCCGTTCCGGTGGGTGAACCGGGCGGGTGCGCGGACGGCCGCGGCGGCCGGTGGCTGTGTGCTGCTGCGGACGGAGGCGGCGGAGCGGGCGCGGGTGCCGGAGTCGATCCGGCAGGCGGTGATCGACGACGTGTCGCTGGCGCGGGCGGTGCAGCGCGGCGGCGGGCGGATCTGGCTGGGGCTCGCCGAGCGGGTGGACAGCGTACGGCCGTATCCGCGGCTGGGGGATCTGTGGCGGATGGTGTCGCGGAGCGCGTACGCCCAGTTGCGGCACAGTCCGCCGCTGCTGCTGGGGACGGTGCTGGGGCTCGCACTGGTCTATCTCGCGCCGCCGGTCGCGCTCGCCACCGGGCTGCTGACCGGTGACCCGGTCGCGGCGTGGGCGGGCGGGATGGCGTGGGCGGTGATGACCGGGACGTACCTGCCGATGCTGGGCTACTACCGGCAGCCGCTGTGGCCGGCGCCGCTGCTGCCGTTCACCGCGGCGCTCTATCTGCTGATGACGGTCGATTCGGCGGTGCAGCACTACCGGGGCCGCGGCGCGGCCTGGAAGGGGCGTACCTACGCCCGTCCCGAGGCCGCGCCGGACCGGTGAGCGGAGCCGGCGGTGGGCCGATGGCTGCAGGGCCGGCCGGACCGCCGGGGGGTTATTTGCGGCCGGGCGTCCAGTTCATGCCCCACCCGTAGGCGTAGTCGATGGTGCGCTGCGGGCTCACTCCGCGCTCGGGGACGAGATAGCGGGCCTCGCGCTGCACCGTGAGGTCTCCCCCGTTGTTGGTCAGGAGCGCCAGTGCGCAGACGGTGGACGGGACGGTGCATTCGTCGAGCGAGAAGTCGATCGGCGCGCCGTGCTGCGGCTGGAGAGTGACGGTCGCATGAAGATCGGCGAAACTCCGGGCGCCTTCATAGATGGTGACGAAGATCAGGACGCGCCGGAGCTTGTTCTTGTGGTCGAGGTTGACGGTGAGGTTCTCGCCGGTGGCGACGGCGCCGGTGCGGTCGTCTCCGTCGAGATGGATATAGGGAGGGTGCTGGAGTGCGCCGAACGCGTTTCCCAGTGCCTGCACGACTCCCTTGCGGCCATCGGTCAGTTCGTAGAGAGCGCAGAGATCAAGATCGAGGTCCGAGTGGTTGGCGACCGCCCTGCCGAGTTTGCTTCCCCAGCCCTTGAACTGTTTGCGCACTTCCCAGTTGAGATTGACGCGAAGCGCTCCCGAAGTGCCGCCCTGCTTGGCGAGGGAGACCGATGGCGCGTGCTTGGTGAGTGTCACCTTGGACAGGCGGACGGGCGCAGTGGCAGGGGGTGCGGAAGGTACCGGCGGTGCCATCGGAGGTGCGGGCGGGGCCGGTTGCCGGTGGTCAACCCGTGTTGCACTCTGGGGCTGTTGAGGCGTTTGGGGTTGGTGATACGGCTGGGTCTGCTGGGGCTGCTGTGGTTCATCGACGGAAATTCCGAAGTCGGTGGCGAGACCTTCGAGGCCGGTGTCGTATCCCTGGCCGACGGCGCGGAATTTCCAGGCGCCCTGGCGTCGGTAGAGCTCCCCGAGGATGAACGCGGTCTCGATCGTCGCGTCCGCACTGTCGAAGCGCGCGATCTCCCTGCCGCTCGCCGCGTCCGTGATCCGTACGTACAGCCCGGTCACCCGGCCGAACGTGCCGCCGTCCGCGGAGGCTGCCAGGACCACGCGGTCGATGGCCGACTCGACGCGCGCCAGGTCGACCGCGAGGTTGTCCGTCATCCCGTCACCGGCGGTCCGCTTGCCCTCGTGGCGCACCGCGCCGGATGCGTGGGAGGGCTGGTTGTAGAAGACGAAGTCGGCGTCGCTGCGCACCTTTCCCGACACGAGAAGGAGCGCCGAGCCATCCACGTCCGGTGTCCCCGGGGAGGTGCGCCACCCCAATTCGACCCGCACGGCCTGAGCCGCCACCGGAACATTGGCTCCTTTTAGCATGGTCATGCTCGCCCCCATCGCGAGTCCGGCTGCCCGAAAACTTTCCTCCGCCAACCTAATCCCCCAGGCCGCCACACGAGTCACAGACGTCCGGTCCGGTCCTCGGGATCGCCGGTAACCCGCGGTGAACTTGCCCTTTACACGATCTCGGCGCCTCCGGACGCCCCTTTTTCCCGAGTTCGCTCGCATTGAGGCAGGTCGACAGCGGATGCGTGGCATCCTCGGCTCGGGGTCCTCGGGCCTGCCGCTTCAGAGCTGCATTCAGCAGTCGCAGCTCCTCCTCGGTGAAGGCTTGCGGGCCCTTGACCCCGACGGTGCTGCCGTACAGCGGGGTGCCGTCGGCGTCCAGCTTGGTGCCCCGTTCCCGCCCGGCCGTCGTGGCGCGCTGCGCGTCAGGGGCGTCTGCCTCGGGTGCCGTCGGGATCACGCGGCAGTGGCGGTCTTCTCGCCCCGCCACTTGCGTACCGTGTTGACGCCGGCCTTCAGCTCGCGTGCGATCGCGGCATTGGCCGGCCCGTCGGCCGCAGCGAGGACGATCTGCGCCCGCAGAACCTGCCGTACCAGGGCGGTCACGGATGCTGCCGGCCGCAGCAGCCGCGCACGCACCGGTTCGGCAAGGTCCACCACAACCGCTCCCGGCATCGCCTGGGTTGCGCAGGACATGGGACTTCCTGGCTGAGCGGGGCCTGTGCTCCGGGGCTATGCGAGGGCTGCCGCGAGCGGGGAGAGAGGTTCGCGGCCCAGCAGATGACGCAGGTCACCGCCGGTGCGGGACATGAATCCGGCGGCAATGGCGGAGTAGGTGCTCACCAGCATCGGCACTTGGAACGGCTCGGCACCGGAGGCGGCGATGCGCGTGCGGGCCTGGGCGAGTGTCTCCGGCTGATAGGTGAAGTGCGGGCCATGAGCACGGGCCAGTTCGACGCCGCCGATGGCCTGCTCGCCGACGAGTTCATAGATGCGCCGCGCATGAGCGGGGGCCTCCACCGTCACACGCACCGCGGCGTCAGCCAGATCCGCCCGGGCAACGGCTGCCAGCCGGCCCTCGCCGAGCGCGGCAGTGATCCGCCCGTCCGCGGACGGCGCCGCCAGCCCGGCCAGCAACTCCGCGTAGAGGCCATTGCGCAGGATCGTCCATTCCAGCGTGCTCTCCTGGAGCCGACGCTCGGTCCAACGGTGCGGCAGGGCATAAGAAAGGTGATCGCCGTCGGCGGTCAGACTCGTATAGACGACATGACCCACACCGGCCTTCTCGGCAGCGTCAATGGCGGCACCATGCCGGGCTATGACGGTGTCGTCCTCGCCATAGCCCGCGGAGATCAACAGCAGCACATCCACACCCTCGAAGCCCGCGACGAGAGTGCCGGGATCGTCGAAGTCGATGCGGCGAACCGGCAGCGCAACCTCGGGCTGGCGAGGATCACGCGTTCCAAGGACAGTGTCGTCACGATCGGCCAGCCGCTCGGCAATCAGCGCGCCCAAGGCGCCGGCGGCTCCGGTAACCAGGATCATCAGAGTCTTCCCATTCCAGTAGGTTCTCTTCCGTAACCGGGATCATCCTGCGTGTTTGCACCAGGGAGCGTAAGGAGGCACTTCAATGTCAGTGGGGCACACAGGGGTAACCACCCCGCCTGTCGTCACTTGTGGCGACGAGCATGAGGACTGCGGGATCCGCGAGGTGCTCGACCGGATCGGAGACAAATGGTCGGTCCTGGTCGTCGTCGAACTGGCCCAGGGCATCCGCCGTTTCCGACAGCTGCAACGCGCCGTACCCGGTATCTCGCAACGGATGCTGACGCTCACCGTGCGTCGTTTGGAACGCGACGGTCTGATCACGCGGACCGTGCATCCGACGGTGCCTCCGCAGGTCGAGTACGAGCTCACGACGATGGGCCACAGCCTCACACATCTGGTGAAAGCCCTCGCGGACTGGTCGGCAGAGCACCGCGATGCCATCGCACGAGCACGCCAAGAATGGGATGTCGTACATCCCGACTCCGGAATCCGCTGACCGGACGGAGTTCAGTATCTTGCCGACTGTGACGAGGACACCCTGATCAACCCCCTCCACGAACTCCTATGGAGCAGCACAAGTGTCCTGAGTCCTGGAAAAGCTGCGTAATCAGGGTTGGGGTTCCGGTAGGCCTCACCCCTTGGGCGCAGCAGCGACGGCAGAGCCCTGCTGTACGCGATCGCAGTCGCGGGAGTGGATGCGGCCGGGGGAAGGAAAGCCGTCGCGTCGGGCGAGCACGGCAGTCAGCACGGAGGCAGCCAGCAGGGCGGAGGCCGTCCACGGCAGGGCCCGTGTCCCGGCGCCGTCCAGAACGGCGCCGCCGAGCAGGGAGCCGCCGGCCATGCCGATGTTCCAGCCGGTGACCCAGAGGGAGTTGGCCGTGTCGGCATCGAACGGGGCCGCCTTCACCCCCGCGGTCTGCGTCAGGGTCGGAATGCCGCCGTGCGTAACGCCCCAGAACACCGCACCGAGCACTACGGCCACGGTGCTGTGCCCGACCGCGCCGAATACCGCCAGGCACACAGCGGCCAATGCCAGCAGGCCGATCGTGGCGGCGCGCAGCCGGCGGTCGGCGGTGGCTCCGGCGATCCACACGCCTCCCATGGAGCCCAGCCCGAACAGGAACAGCACGGCGCCGGTGCCGACAGCCGGCCCCGCCTGTTCCACGAAGGGGGCGATGTAGGTGTAGAGCACGTAGAACCCGAGGACCATCAGGAGCGACGCGATGTTGATGGCAGGGATTCCGGGCGTACGGACTGTGCGCATCAGCCCGGAGCCGCGGTTCGCCGTCTCGCCGGGCAGCTGCGGAAGATGCCACAGTGCGGTGGCGGCCAGGGCCACGGCCAGCACGGTGAGCAGCCCGAAGGTGGCGCGCCAGCCGATGAGTCCGCCGAGCGCGGTGCCTGCAGGGATACCGAGCGACAGCCCGACGGTCATGCCGGCCAGCGCGGTGGCGATCGCCTTGCCGCTGCGCTGCGGGGCCAGCCGCGCGGCGTAGGCCGGGACCATGGCCCACAGCAGGCCGGCGAACACCCCGGAGACGACCCGCGCGGCAAGCGTCAGGGCGAAGCCGGTGGACATCGCCGTCACCACGTTGGTGGCGGCGAATCCGAGGAGCAGCGCCAGCAGCAGGGTGCGGCGGGGCAGGATCAGGGTCCAGGCGGTCATCGGGATCGCGGTGAGGGCCGCGGCCAGTGCGTAGACGGTGATCAGCAGCCCCGCACGCGCCTCGCTCACGCCCAGGTCGGCGCTCATCGCGGGCAGCAATCCGGCCGGCAGAGCCTCGGTGAGGATGGTGACGAACGCGGATCCGGCCAGCACCAGGAGCCCACCCAGGGACCAACTCGCGGTGGTGGACGGGGGGTTCGCAGAACGCGGAGAGTGAGTATCGGAGGTCATGCCCGGAGGCTAAAACCCTCACGTCTACGTGAGGGTCAAATCCGGGCCTCATCGCCCAGCCCTCACGCCTCCACGGTCGCGCGGGCCGCTTCCCGGGCGGCCCGCAGATAGGCGTCGACGGCATCGCGATTGCGGGTCAGGCACCGGATGCGGCTGTCGAGGTGCTCCCGCTCGGCGGCCACCTGGTCGAGCATTTGCGCACAGGGGACCTGCGGCAGCAGATCCGACGGGCCGTCGAGGTACGGCAGGATGTCGCGGATGATCCGGGTGGGCAGCCCGCACTCGATCAGCCCGCGGATCTGCCGGACCACCTCGTCGGCTCCGTCACAGAAGTCGCGGTAGCCGTTGCTGCCCCGGGCGGGCCGGATCAGCCCCTCCTCCTCGTAATAACGCAGCGCGCGCACGCTGACACCGGTCATCCGCGAGAGCTCGCCGATCTTCATGTGGCCCACCTCACAACGCCTGCCGTTGACCCTCACGTTCACGTGAGGGTTTTACGTTACTGCACCTGACCCCCCTGAAGGAAAGGCGCACACATGTCCGACCCGCGCATCACCGATCGCATCGACCCCCAGGTCCGCGAGGGCCTGCGGGGCCTGCACGCGCTGACCGGGCCCGGCGGTCTCATCAACTTCGACATCCCGCGCCAGCGCGAGCTGTACGAGGAGATGAACCGGGCAGCCCTCGCGGCGCTGCCGCCCAATGACCGAGTGCGGTACGAAGACCTCGCCGTGCCCGGCCCGGCCTACGGCCCGGAGGTGAACGTACGGATCTACCGCCCCACGGACAGCACGGACACCGCGCCCCTCCCGGGCATCCTGTACATCCACGGTGGCGGCATGATCACCGGCAGCATCCGGACCGACCACCGGCAGGTGCTGCCCCTCGTCGAAGCGGTCGACGCGGTGGTCGTCTCCGTCGAATACCGCCTGGCACCCGAACACCCCGACCCCGCCCCCGTCGAGGACTGCTACGCCGCACTGCTGTGGATGTCCCGCAACGCCTCCGCGCTCGGTATCGACCCCGGCAGACTGGCCCTCTACGGCGGCAGTGCGGGCGGCGGCCTGGCCGCCGGCGTCGCCCTGCTCGCCCGCGACCGCGGCGGCCCTCACCTGGCCTTCCAGATGCTGCCCTACCCGATGCTCGACGACCGCAACACGACACCGTCCAGCCACGAGATCACCGACATCGGCATCTGGGACCGCGCCGCCAACCTCCAGGGTTGGCAGTCCCTCCTGGGCGACAGGCTCGGCACCGACCACGTCAGCGCCTACGCCGCGCCCGCCCGGGCCGAGGACCTCAGCGGACTGCCGCCCACATACCTGGACGTCGGCGACCTCGACCTCTTCCGCGACGAAGACATCGCCTACGCCAACCGGCTCATGCAAGCGGGCGTCCCCGTCGAACTCCACGTCTACCCCGGCGGCATCCACGCCGGCGAACTGCTCGCCCCCGACGCCGAGCTCAGCACCCGCATCACCAACTACCGCATGACCGCACTCAACCGGGCCCTGAACCCGTCCCCGGGAGCGGACGGACACCTGTAGCCCAACCCATATCGGGTCGAGCCGCGCTCCGTACCGCCGTCGTGTCGGCGCTCTGCCCGCCCTCGGCGTACGTACTCCAAACCCTCCGGCCATACCCACGTCGACCGGCATCCCGGACGCTCGCAAGACGGCCACCGTATCGGCGGTCCCCCTTCTGCCTTCGGGCAGGAGGGGGCGCTTTTGTGCGTCCGGGGTCAGGATCTGCTCTCACCCAGCGCGGCACGCGGCCCGGTCCGGCACCCCCTGCCCGAGGAGTCCCCGGCGAGGCACCGGCCGGTCCCGGTGACTCTGGGGTGTCCACGCCGTCCTCGTACCCGGTCAGGCTTCGTGGATCACCGCTCCGAGGACGAGGACCCTCTCCTCGTGAAGCGCCGGGACAATGAGCCGGAGTCGGATTTCCCGGGCCTACAACCAAGCGCGTTCCTCGCGAGTCTTGATCTCGGCGGTCACATCCCGCCATAGATGATCAAGACTGAAGGAACGCATGAACCGACCCAGAGGCACGACGGCCTCCACTGCCGGCGCCGTCGTGCTCGCCACCGCGGGCGGCCTGCTCGCCGCGGCCACCCCTGCCTCCGCCGCCGTGACCTGCGCATCGCCCGTCTTCAAGCGGACGTTCTACGCGAACACCACGTTCTCCGGGACCCCCAAGGGCACGGACTGCGACTTGGTGATCGACCAGAACTGGGGCACCGGCGCACCCGGCTACAAGGGCATGCCCGCCAACGACTTCGGCGTCCGCTGGTCCATGACCCGCGACTTCGGCTCCGGCGGGCCCTTCACGTTCACCGTCTCCTCCCGCGACGGCATCCGCGTCTACCTCGACGGCATCCGCAAGGTCGACATGTGGAAGAACGTCGCCACCACCGTGTCCAAGACCGTCAATGTGACCATCCCGTCGGGCAAGCACAGTCTCCGCGTCGACTTCGTCAACTGGACCGGCGCTGCCAACGTCAAGTTCGCCTACAACCCCCGCACTTCGGCGACCGTCGACAAGGTCAAGCCGCTCGTCCCGACCGGGACCACCGTCACCTACAGCACGGCGACCACGTCCACGAAGATCAGCTGGGCCAGGAACAAGGAGATGGACCTCGCCGGGTACCGCGTGTACCGGCGGCTGAAGGGCACCTCCTACCCCGCGAAGCCGATCGCGACCACGACGTCCACCTCGTACACCGACACGACCGTCCCGAAGGACGGCAACGTCTACTACTACGAGGTCCGCGCCTACGACAAGGCCGGCAACGCCTCCTCGGGCACCGCCGACCTCGGCATCACCACCCTCGACCAGACCGCCCCCGCCGCTCCGAAGGGCGTCGAGGACAACTGGGCCATGGGCTATCCCGAGAAGATCACTCTCTACTGGGACAGCAACACGGAGTCCGACCTCGCCGGATACCGCGTGTACCGCTCGACGTCCACCCCGGTCGCCCTCACCACCGAGAACCTGCTGAACGGCGACAAGCTCTCGGGCGGTGGTTACAGCGGGCCCCTGCCGCAGACCGGCGACGTCTACTACTACGTCGTCACCGCCGTCGACACGCACGGCCACGAGTCGGCGGCCTCGGGTGCGGCGATGTACTACACCCGCGATCTGACGGGTCCGGTGGACACCGCCCTCAACGCGCGAGGCGCGGAGAGCGAGGCAGGCGTCACGCTGACCTGGGACGCCTCCGAGCGGACCAGCGACGACTTCGCGGGCTACTCGGTCTTCCGATCGCGCCAGCCGCGCACCGTCGCCGGGGCCCAGCGCGAGGAGGTCGGCAAGGGGGTGAAGGGCACCCGCTTCACCGATGCCGCCCCGCCGCCCGGCGTCACGTACTACTACGGGGTGGTCGCCCTGGACCACGCAGGAAATGGGGGCGCCCCGTCCGAGGAGGTCGCCGTCGCGGTCGCCGGCAACACGACCGCCCCCGCCGCGGTCACCGGCGTGACCGCGGCCCCGAAGGAGAACGGCGTCACCCTCTCCTGGAACGCGAGCAACGAGCCCGGTCTCGACCACTACCGCGTGCTGCGCGGCACCTTCGTCGACGGGAAGTGGACGTACGCCCCGGTGCAGGACCCCTGGACCCTGCGGCCGCGGGAGATCACGGAGACGACATTCCACGACGCGGTACCGGCCGACGGGCAGCAGGTGCGTTATGGCGTCGTCGCCGTCGACCAGTACGGCAACCAGCTCACCCCGGACACCGGCGCGACCGTCACCGACGTCACCGAGCTGGACCTCCGCCCGACCGCCCCGCCCGCGACCGGCGCACCACTCGCGAATCTCAGCACCTACCCGCACGGCGGGCTCGTGTGGGCCCTCTCCGGCGCCACGAACGAGAACGGCAGTGCGGTCTCCGGCTTCAACATCTACCGCTGGAACCCGCAGACCAAGACGTTCGACCTGATCGGCACCGAACCCGAGGACAACTCCAGCTCCGGCTCCTGGTACGACCGCACCCAGCCGACCGCCACCACGGTGTACTACCGCGTCACGGCCCTCTACGCGGACGGTACCGAGTCGGGCGCGACCGAAACCGTCGCCGTGACCGACTGAGCGAACCCACGCTGAGCGCACCCACGCGGTGGCGAAATCCACTGAGGGGACTGGATGCGGGCGGTTTACCGCGTTCAGCAGAAGACCCCCACCGAGTTGCGCGGTGGGGGTCTTGCCCGTGGTCCCGGCCTCCCCGCCGGGACAGCAGGGTGCGGGAGGCATGTGTCAGGCGCGCGCGGGGAGACACCCCTGCCCCTCCCATGTTCCGTACTCATCCGGGATGGTGGACTCTTTGTGGAATCCGGGATCGAGAAGACCCCCAACCGATCACGGCCGGGGGGTCAAGAACGGGCTCTCACCTGATAGTTGTCCTCGGTGAGGTCGTACGGCTCCCAACTCGTCGACAGCTGCACCGGCCGGCCGTCGGCGAGGAACTCGTACACGGTACGGGCGCACAGGTCGCCCTCGGCGATGCCGAGCCGCGCCGCGATCTCCGCCGGCGCCGGGACCTTCGCATCGGTCCGGCTCTCCCAAGCTCCTGCGCCCGGCGGACCACGTTCTCACCGACGCCGCACTCCCGGGCGATCCGGGAGCGCGGCGGAAGCCGGTCTCCCGGCGCCCACTCATGCTCCGCGATCCGCTGCCGGAGGACGTCGGCGATGCGGAGACAAGGCAGCCGCTCAGGCGTATGGAAAATCCAGTCCACTGGCTCTGATCCGATTGACCAGCTCTGCTGCCGCCGACTTGAGCCGGCGGTGGTCGTCGGGTCGGCATCAGACGAAGGAGCCGGAACGCGGCTGTCTATCCGTGATCGTCTGCGCTGTTGGCCCGGGTGGATCGGTCGAGGAGGCGGACGGCGAGGTCGATGGCGCGGTCCGTTCGTGCGCGGTCCCCGGAGACGAGGAGATCGAGCTGCAGGCCCCGTACCTGTGCGAGGACAAGGGTGGACAGAGCGGAGGCGTCCTCGGGCGGCCAGCCGTCCGCAGCGAGCCTGTTGGCGATGATCCCGATCCAGTCGTGGACGATCGACCGGGAGAGCTTCTCGTCTTCCCCGGACCTCTCCCCGTGATGGCCGACGAATTCGAAGAGCAGGCGGAACTGGCGCTGCTCCTGCGGCTCGCACAGCCGGCGCCACAGCGCCCTGACGAGTTCGGCCGTCGAGTGTGCCTCGCGGAGTTCCGCGTCCGACGTCAGCCATGCGGCCAGATCCGTGCGGACCTTCTCCGCGACGGCCAGGAGCAGCTCGTCCTTCGAGGAGAAGTGTCGTAGCAGTGTCGCGTGGGTGACGCCGAGCGCCTGTGCCACGGGGCGCAGGGACAGGCCGCTGATGCCGTGCTCAAGGATGTACTCGGTCGCCGCGGCCAGCAACTCGGGCCGCCGGTGCTGGAACCGGAGGGTGCGCCCGTCGACGTGGGATGAACTCATCGCCGCCTTGCCCTGTTCATGCGTTGATGGAGATTTAATAGTACCACTCGGTTGCACTAACCGAGTGGTACTGCTACTTTCCAGTCATCGCAGCCGGTCACTCCGGCCCCAGGACGAGCCCGCCCCGGCAAGTGGTGTCGGCTCGCCCACCCTCTCCTTCCGGATCCCCCGTTCACACTCGAAGGACGGCAATGACTGATCACAAGCGCATGACCCTGGTCGACCTCGGCCTCTTCACAGGGGTGCCGCAGCACGAGCACTTCTGCCGGATGAAGGACCTCCTCGACACTCGCGAGATGGCCCCCTCCGCACACCCTCACCTCTGGCCACGCGGTGAGGCGGCCCCGCTGCCGGAGAGCTTCGACTACGACGGCACCGCACGGGTGACCAAGGAGTTCCTGGCCCGCACCGACACGTCGGCACTGCTCGTGCTCGTCGACGGGGTCATCAGACACGAGAGCTACTTCCTGACCGGCGGCCCGGACGTGCAGTGGCTGTCCATGTCGGTCTCCAAGAGCTTCGTCTCCGCGCTCGTCGGCATAGCGGTCGACGAGGGGCACATCACGGGCATCGACGAGCCCATCAGCTCCTACGTGCCGGTGCGGCCCGGATCCGCGTACGACGGTGTGTCCATCAAGGACGTGCTCCAGATGTCCTCCGGCGCCCGGTGGAACGAGGACTACAACGACCCGGCCTCCGACATCTATCAGCTCACCGCCGCGACGGCGGGCATAGGCGGCACGCTCGACGACTTCGTCGCCCGCATGGTGCGCGAGACCGGGCCCGGCACGGTCTGCCGCTACAACTCCGGTGAGACCCAGATACTCGGCGCCCTGATAGCCCGGGCCACCGGCCGCCCGATGGCCGACTACATGCACGAGAAGCTGTGCGAGCCGCTCGGCATGACATCGGCGGGTCACTGGCTGGTGGACCCCGCGGGAACGGAACTCGCTTTCGGGGGGCTCAACCTGACCGCCCGCGACTTCGCCAGGCTCGGCGAGCTGTACCGCAACGGGGGTGTGTGGCAGGGCCGGCAGATCGTGCCCGCACAGTGGGTGCGCGACTCGGTCACCGCGACCGCGCCGCACCTGCAACCCGGCCGCCCCCTTGTCGGCGGCCAGCAAGCCGATGGGGTCGGCTACGGCTACCAGTGGTGGCTCCCGGCGGGAGACCGTGGCGAGTTCAGCGCGGTCGGCGTCTACAACCAGTTCGTCTACGTCGATCCGGTCAGCCGGACCACCATCGTGAAGCTCTCGGCCAGCCGCCTGTACGGGACGTCCCTGGACGAAGCCATCAGCGGCGAGGAGGAGACCATCGCCTTCCTGCGCGCGATCGCCCGGAACAGCCACTGACCCACGACTGAACGCGGGTGCTGTGCCGCGTGTGGGGGGAGCGGTTTTCCACGCGGTGCCCGGCGGGCTGAGGAGCGGCTTCCACGTACTCGAAGCGTCAAACGACCTGCTCGAATACCCTTTCCGCCCCGTCGCGTCTGCGCACCGGCGCGGCCACCCGCCATATCGGCCACAGGTCTGCCCACACGGCACCCGACCTGCTGGGAACCTCACGCTTTCCGTAACCAGAACAAACCCCCTATGACAACCCCAGCCAAGGTTGACGAAACAAATAGGGGCACCCCCAGCAGCACTCGGCAAACCGGAGGTGCCGGCCGTCCGGTGGGGACGGCTCAAGCGGTGAGGTCGCGCAGCCGGTCCAGGACGGCTTGCCGCTCCTCGGTGTCATCGCTCCAGCCCTGTGCCCAGTCGAGCGCCGAGCCGCCCCCCGACTCCCGAAGGTGCGGGTCGGCTCCATGACGTAGCAGCAGCTCGACGAGGGGCAGGTTCGCTTTCGTAGCGGCTGCGGCGAGTGGCAGTCCGCTGCGCCACCCCCGGGATTCGGCGTTGGGCAAGGCCCCGGCCGCCAGGAGCAGCTCGGCACAGCGGTTTTCGCCTTGGACAGCGGCGAGGTAGAGCGGTGTGGCTCCGTCAGGGTCGCGGGTGTCGGGATCGGCCCCTTGGGCGAGGAGTCGCTGGAGAAGTCCGACGTGTCCGTCACCGGCAGCCGCGGCAAGCCGCTTCGGCAGCTTCTTACGCTTTCTGTTGTTCACGTGTTTCCACGGGCGCGGGGCCTACCGCCTGGAGCTGCGGAAGGTGCAGTGGTGCGCCCGGTACCCCTTTCCGTACTTCTTACTGATCTGGTCTTGTACATCTCGCTGGGCGGTCTTTTCGGCCTCCGACTTGCTCTTTCCCTTTCCGGTGCCCTTGAGCTGCTTCTTTCCGTGGTCGCCGCTTCCGATCTTCTCGACACCACAGACGGCGGTGGAGTACCACGTCTTGGGCTTGGCCATGGTGGTATCGGCGGCTTCGGCGGTTCCGGTGAGGGCGAGCAGGGCACATGCCGCTGCTGCGGTCCAGTAGGCGACGGGCTTCTTCACGGTGCCTCGCTTTCGGTTGGTGGGGTGGGCGTGGTGGCGCCCGGCGGACACGATGGCATGCGCTGAGGATGGGATTGTGTGGCCGTTCAAGGCTGGAGTTGACCTGCGGAACGGTTCTTCGCCCGTTGTTACGGCGGTGGGCGGCTCTTACGGGGCGTGGTGGTTTCACACGTTCGCATGAGGTGGACCGAAGGAGCGTCCGCATTACCTCGGGCCGAAGGCCCGCGGCAGAGGCCGCGGCTGTCTTTGCCTGGCTGGTGGGATTGCTGTGACAGTGGCGTGGGACCGCATGGAGACGTGGTTGAAGGCGCACGCCCCCCACGTCGCGCGCGACGCTCCAACCGCCCGCGAGCTGCGAGCAGTTGGCCAACACCGGCGAGGCGATGTCCGGGCTGCTACGGCCTGGCCACGCCGGAGCCAACACCGCCGCCCATCACATCACCGTGCTCGACCAGGCCCTCGCGCAGATCCCCGACGCCCGCCGGCACGGCACCGGCATCCTGGTCCGCGCGGGCAGCGCGGGCAGCGCGGGCAGCGCGGGCAGCGCGAAAGCGTTCCTCACGCATCTCCGCGCCTTGCGTGACAACGGCCTTCACCTGCGATTCTCGGTCGATACGCGGTCACCTCACCGGTCCGCCGCGCGATCCGCGCCATGCCCGAACAGGTCTGGCACCCCCCTGGACGCCGGCGGGACCCTGCGTGAGTCCGCCGAGGTCGCCGAGCTGACCGGCATGGTCGACCTGAACGGCACCCGGCCGGCACCCGCATCATCGTGCGCCGCGAACGCCCGCGCACCGGCGCCCAGCTCTCCTTGTTCGACAGTGACGACGGCCTGCGGCACCAGGTCTTCCTCACCGACACCCCGTACTCCGGCGACTCGGCCAGTTCCTGGAGGTCCGCCACCGCGGACACGCCACCGTCGAGAACCACATCCGGTGCGGCAAAACGACCGGTTTCGGACGCTTCCCATCCCGCTTGTTCTCCGTCAACGCCGCCAAACTCAAGCTCAGCCTCGCGGCCATCGGCCTTCTGACCTGGACCCGCTTCCTGCTGCTGGACGGCGAGCCGGCTACCGCCGAACCCAAGAAACTCCGCTACCGGATCCTGCACGTCGCTGCCCGTCTCACCGCGGCGGCCGTCGCCTGCGCCTGCGGATCGCAGCAACCTGGCCCTGGCGACACCAACTCACCGTCGCCTTCCACCGTCTGGCCGCCCTACCCCGCCCCGAGTCGCACGCAGATGCGGGCGAGGTCGAGCGAACGCTCCAGGTCCCCGCAGCTCCACGCCCTTGTGACGTCCGCTCCCCTGCGGGCATCGAGCACCTGCGTGAGGTGCGGCCGGAACTCCGGAGACCTGTCGGCGGCCAGCTCGCCGCCCTCCGACTTCGAGACGATGCGCCCGGTGAGGACCGTCGCCAGCAGGCGAGCCGGCCCCAGGGACATCCACTCGACCTCGAACGTGGACACCGGGTGGGCCGCTTCGTTGTGCAGGTAGATCTGTTCGGACAGAGTGATCCTGTTGCGCCAGTACTGGTCGAGATTGGCGCGGGAGAACCTGATCGCCCCGTCGCGCGCGGTCTCCTCCTCGATCGGCATCCCGGCGTTCCTCGGATCCACCACCGTCATGGCCCCGTCCTCGGCGACGGGGACACGGACACCGGACTCGACGATGTTGAGCCAGGTCGCCCAGTTCATCGGTCCGTCCGTCGACTCGGGATGCAGGGTTCCGGCGACCGACGCCACGACGGACTGGAGGGTGTCAGGGCCCTTGGCCAGACCGTCTCTTGTCACGTACATCGCATCGATCGTGTGACCGTATTCGTGCTTGGAGTTCTCGTGCAGCGGCGAGACGGCGTCGCGTTCCCGTGAATCCAATCCCCTCTCCACCACGCAGACGAGGTCGATGTCGCTGTTCGCCTGCCAGTCGCCGAGCGACGCGGATCCCACCACCACGACATCACGGAGAGTGTCGCCCAGGGCGTCGGCCAGTCGATTCGTGAAACGCCGTGCGAGAATCCACGGTTCCTGGTCGGGATCGATCACGCATGGAGAAGTCAATTCGACGCCCTTCTTCGTGCTTTTCGTCGTGCGTGCATGGCGTCCGCCGAAGCCGACGCCATGCCGCTGTGGCGGGCAGGACCTTACCCACGCTCGGACTCGTGTCCTCTTCCGGTTGGCCAATATTGAGCCATTCCCGCGTCATTCTTCGAAACTATGGCCCCGGCCCGGAAACCGGGCGACACCCTGGCTGATCCGATCCGGTGGTTTCGCGCGAATCAATGGTGCATCGGGCGGCCGTGTGCCTTCCGGTTGCCTTGAACGGCCAGGCGCGCGAGGTCAAGTGATGGGTCGCGCCCTATCAATGAAAGTGATATTTCACCAGCGACAGTATGTGACGGACTGCTCTTGGAGAATGAATGCCCGCAGGTCGTCGGACGGAGAGCGGTTCCCCCTCGTCACCTTGGAGGGGCCGAGGGTGGTCGGCGTGCGGTTCTTCGGCGGTACGCGGCCCTCCGACGGCGCGCGGCTCTCCGGCGGTGCGCACCCGGCCCCGTCCGCGCGGGTGGTCGTCGACGTCGACGACGGCGCCGGGGGCCTTCACACCAGGAGCGTGCACAGCATCGCGACAGGTAACGAGGTGCGCGTGCGCTGCGATACGGGCGGCTCCGGGCCTCCGCTGCGGGTGCGGGCGCTGGTGGTGTCCGGATTCGCGATGTGGTTCGCGCGCGCGACCGTGCCGTCGGCCGAGCTGCTCGGCTCTCCGTCCCACTGACGCGAAGGCAGTCATATGCGTGGTAACGCTGTCGGACAGTCCGAGGACGAGGACTCATGAAGGCCGTTTTCGCAACCGCCCCCGATCCTGACGACCCGTTGTCCGCTGTCGTCGTCGGGCACCGCCCCGATCCCGAA
This sequence comes from Streptomyces sp. NPDC006510, assembly GCF_040611955.1. NCBI lineage: Bacteria > Bacillati > Actinomycetota > Actinomycetes > Kitasatosporales > Streptomycetaceae > Streptomyces > Streptomyces sp. NPDC006510. Next base: position 30,193 of record NZ_JBEXPH010000059.1, read on the forward strand.
GTGCCTCTGGGCTGGGTGCGGGTGGAGGTCGGGGCGGCTTCCCTGAACCACAAGGATCTCTGGACCCTGCGCGGCGTCGGGATCAACCGTGACCAGTACCCGCGCATCCTCGGCTGCGAAGCGGCGGGGGAACGGCCGGACGGGACGGGAGTGGTGCCGTATCCGCTGCTCGGTTCCTCGCCGGGCATGAGCGACGAGACACTGGCGATGCCCGCGGCGCAGCTCGTCGATGCCCGGCCGGGCACTCTCGCCGAGTACGTCGCCGCTCCCCCGGAGAGCCTGCTGCCGGTCCCGGACCACCTGTCCTGGGAGGAGGCGGCGTGCCTGGTGTGCACCTGGCTTCCCGCGTACCAGATGCTGTTCACGAAGGCGGCGCTGCGTCCCGGGGTCACCGTGCTCGTCCAGCGCCGCGGGCGGGCTCTCCACCGCGCTGATCAGCCTGGTCCCGGCGAGCGGCGTGCGCACCTGGGTCACCGGCCGCTCCTCCGACAAGCGGGCCCTGGCCCGCTGACTGGGGGCGGACACCGTCGTCCTGCTGACGGACGATGCGAGTCCCCGGCAACTGGCCGAACGGATTCTCACCGAAGTGAACGGATGAGACACACGACTGGCGCACATGATCCGTATCACCCCGGCTGAGTACCCCACGATCACCTGTCCGATATGGGAGAATCAGCTGCTGTGAGGACGTTTCCCCTTCAGTCCACCGCACCCATCGGACCAGGCCGGCCGGTACCGCTCACTCCCCGGAAAGCCCACCACCACACGCACGCCCCGGCCGCACACCGGGCTCCGACCCGCCCCCGTTCCGCACCCGATGACTGACGAACGCGCCGCGTGTGCGATCGACGCGACGCGATTGCCCGAGGACGTCATGGCACGCATCGACGCCCTCGACCCCGGAGAGGACCTGGTGATCATCCGGGACAGCAAACCGGTCGCGAGGATCTCCGGCGTCCCCGGCACCGTCGTCATCGGCACCGTCATCGATCCGGTGACGCCAAGCGCGTCCGATGAGGAGCCGTCGGCCACCGACAAGGGCGTCACGGTCGTCGTGACGGCGATGAAACTGTCGGATTCGGCCCGCGCCTCCCTCTCCGACCAACTCGGCGCGGACTACATCGTGCTCGACATGCACGCGGCTCCCGTATCGGCCGACGTCCTGCTGGTGCCGCCGGTCAGCCCGCAGCTGATCGGGGGCCTGCGGTCGGCGTTCCCCGGGGCCCGGGTCGTCGTCGCCGAAATCGAGGACGACGAACTCGGAGTCAGCTACCAAGGCCCCGTCCGACGCCTGCTCGACGCAGGCGCCGAGGCATACCTGCCCCCGGCAACCGTCCCCCAACTGGCAAGACAGCTCAACCAAACCCTCACGCACCGAAGCCACCCCCTCGACAGCTCCCCCACCCCGGAAATCGAACCGCACCGCGAGACACCGGATTCCCAAGGGTGATCGATCCGACGCTCGCGCAGGCCGGGCAGGGTGCCTGACCCTACATCGGGACGACACGTCGAATGAGCGTCACAAGCGCCATGCAGCGTCAGGACATCGCGCGCAACACCCCTTATGAGCGTCACGGCCCAGACGGGTCGGCCCTGCTCGACGGGTGTCGACGGCAGTCCCGCACACTGCCGGAAACAAGGACGTCAGATGTGCGGAATCACCGGTCGATGCTCGCCCCCGGGCGCCAGCCACCGTCGACCGGATTCGGGGTCGTAGTGGCGGAAGTAGTCGTAGTGGAGTCCTGTATCCGAGTCGAAGCAGTGACCGGGGAAGCGCAACGGTGTGTACGTCGAGCTTGTCGCTGTCCAGACAGTAGTGCCCCACAGAGTGCTACGGGTGTGCCACGTGACGTCGCCTCTTTCGTCGACGAGTTGGCGGTCGGGAGCGGTTCGGGGACACGCCCGACGCACTGCCCGCGCCGCCGGACCCGGGGCTCCGATTGACGGCACGGCCAGGGCGGTGTGACGATGCGCCGATGTCGGACCTGCATGCCCGGATGGCCGCCCGGGTCGGTGGCCTCACGGCCGTCGTGGTCGCGCGCTGCGCGGCGGAGGCGCCGTTCTACGGGGCGCTGCCCCGCGCCACCCTCCAGGGCGAGGTGGCGCGGTCCATCGCGGCGGTGCACGCGCTGTTGCTCAGGGCACTGCGCGACGGCGGCGGGGGTCCGATGGGGCCGGGCGATCTGACCCGGCTCATCGAGTGGTCGGCGCGCCGGGCCGAGGAGCGCGTCCCCCTGGAGGCGGTGATCGCCGCGTACCTGATCGGCGCCGAGGTGTGGTGGCAGACGCTGACCGAGGTCGCGGAGCCCGGTGAGCTGGCCGGGGCGGGCGGCAAGCTGCTCGCCTGCCTGCACGCCGCGCTGCCCGCGGTCGTCCTCGCCCACCAGAACGCCCAGGAGGACCTCCACAGCGAGGACAAGCGCGTACGGCGGGCCCTGCTCGGCGCCCTGCTGGCAGGACGGCCGTACGAGGAGCTGGCGGGCGTGGCGCGGGTGGCCGTGGTGGGTGAGTACGAGGTGGTTGCCTTCGCGTTCGAGTCCGACCCGCCGAGCAGATTGGTGCAGTCCTCGCTCGACGCCTTCACCGGGATCCCTGTGCTGATGGACCACGTCGCTCGGATCGCCTTGTTGCCGGGCAGGTCCGACGTGCCGGGCCTGGTGGCCCGGCTGGAGAAGGACGTGGGGCAGCCCGTGCGCGCCGCCGCCGCCCGCTCCTCCGTACCGGCGGCCATCTCCTCGGCGGCGCAGGAGGCCGGCCGCGTGCTGGATCTCGTCCGGCGCCTGGGACGCCCGCCCGGGTGCTACCGCCTCGACGACGTGCTGCTGGAGCACCAGCTCGCGCGCCCCGGGGACGGCCTGGTGCGGCTGGCGGCCAAACTCGACCCCTTGGAGGAGCATCCGTACCTGCTTGAGACACTGCGCGTGTTCGTGGAGCGGGGACTCAACCGCCGCCAGACGGCGTTGGAGCTGTGCGTCCACCGCAACACCCTGGACTACCGGTTGCAGCGAGTGAGCGCGCTGACGGGCCTCGACCTCGCGGTTCCCGCGCAGGCGCGGCTGATCCAGGCGGCGCTCGTCGCCAGGGACCTGGCCGGGCCCGCGGATCACCGCGGGGTCACCGGATGGCAGGGATCCGCAGGAGCAGCGGAAAGCGGATGAACCACGGCCGGCATCGGCGAGCGCTCGGCCTGTCATCTGTCAGAGCCAGGCGCCGAGTTCCTCGTGCCGGGGTGCGAGGACCGGGCCGGCGCCGGGGTGGTCGAAGACCATGACGGGCCGGTCCGCGTTCCAGCCGGACCAGCCCGGCTGTCCGGTAGTGGCGAAGGCGACCCAGGCCCGGTGCATGGCGTCGGCCAGTGGCTGGGGCGCGCCGGGCCCGGTCAGGTCCTCGGCGGCGCGCAGGTTGTCGAAGACGAAGCCGATTTCCAGCGCATGGCACGCGCCGAGTCCCATCACGGGCGAGCGCCAGCAGAATTCGTAGACGAAGGTGCGGGCGGGCCGGGAGTCGGCGAGGCGGTTGAGCGGCCCCCGCAGCAGCAGGTCGGTGGCCATCTCTCCCAGGATCTCACCGGGTTTGGCGTGCGGCCGGGTGGCTCGGTACAGGCGTGCCACGCGTTGCGGGACACGGATCTTCAGCAGTGCCAGCCGCAGGGTGAGTCGGCTGATCCGGTCCACGGTTCCGCCGGGTACGAACCACAGCCGGTACTCCTCCCGGTTGCAGCCCAGCAGTAGGTCGGCCTCGGGAAGGGGCGGGGCGGCGGGCACCACGTCGCCGTCGACCACGATGTGGAAGCCGGGACCGCCGCCGATGGGGTCGGACCGGTCGACGACGGCGGCCTGCGCGTCCAGCAGCAGGTCTCGGTCCACCGCCGCGAACGCCTCGGCGGTGGCCGGGATCCGCAGTCTCTTCGCCATCGACCGTACGGTCTTCGCGCCCTCGCGGCGCGACATCGTGTGCGGCGGGCCGCTCTGCAGGATCGCCCGGTGGAACAGCCCGGCCGCGCTGGGGCTGGTCATGAGGGCCGCGACGCTGATCGCGCCGGCGGACTCCCCGCACACGGTGACGTTCGCCGGATCTCCGCCGAAGGCGGAGATGTTGTCGCGGACCCAGATCAGGGCTGCGATCTGGTCGAGGAGGCCCCGGTTGACGGGGGCGTCGGGGAAGACCCCGAACCCCTCGACGCCGAGCCGGTAGTTGACGGAGACGAGGACCACCCCGTCGCGCGCGAAGGCGCCCCCGTCGTAGAGCGGCAGGTTCGCCGAGCCGTTGCGCAGGGAACCCCCGTGGATCCAGACCATGACGGGCAGCCGGCCCTCGCCGACGGATGGGGTCCAGACGTTGAGGTTGAGACAGTCGTCCCCGGCGATGCTCGGATCGGGTATCAGCCGGTCGAGGGGCGGGCGGTAGGGGCGTTTGGGGGCGGTCGGCCCGTACTCCAGAGCGTCTCGTACCCCTTCCCAGGGCTCGACCGGGGCGGGAGCGCGGAAGCGGTGGGCGCCGAAGGGCGGGGCGGCGTAGGGGATGCCGAGGAAGGTGGCGATCCCGCTGTGGAAACGGCCTCGGACCTTGCCCTGCCCGGTGGTCGCGATGAGGTCCATGGCGATTCCTTCCATGTGCGAACGGGGGCCGGCCGCCCCTGGTCGCGGGAGCGTCAGGGGCGGGCGGCGTGGATCGGGACGGCCGCCGGTCACGGCGGAAGGGATCTCCAGGAGCGGGTCACCGGTTTGCGAGGCCGTTGCGGCGGACGTCGGACCAGGTGTCGCTGTCGGTGCAGATCCCGCAGTCGGCCCCGAAGAACTGTGCACTCGCAGTCTGGTCCCCCATCAGGTGTGCCTTGAACCAGGCGGTGGTGGGCGCGGCGAACGGGCCGGGGTCACCCACGACCGTGAGGTGATCGGCGCCGCGCAGTTCCCCGTAGATGGCCGGTATGTGGTCGGCGTCGTTGTAGAAGGCCTTGACCAGGAAGGGGAAGACGATGCTGTCCTTCTGCCCGGCCAGGAGGAGCGCGGGTACGTGTACGTCGTCGATGTCGGCGAGCGGCCCGGGCTGGATGGGCAGGATGGTGTCGATACGCGGGTCCGCGCCGACGACGATGGCGGCGGCGCCGCCCTGCGAGTGACCGGACGCGCCGATGTGCTCCAGGTCGACACGGTCGTGGAAGGGGCTGCCGTGGTCGGCGTTGCGACGGGTGAGCAGGTCGATCCCGGCGCGCATGGAGATGCCGAGGTTGGACTGCGGGGTGTTGGCGGCGGCGACGATGAAGCCCTGACTTGCCCAGTGGAGCAACAGGTCGCGGTAGACGACCGGGAAGGCGAAGGTGCCGTTTCCCCACACGATCACGGGGTGGCGGCGGTCGCTGGTCGCGATGTCACGCGGGTAGTACAGGGTGGTCACCGCCCCGACCTCCACCGCGGTGGCGTAGGGGCCGGGAGCGCCGTAGTCGGCCGCGGCCGCCTCGGCACTGGCACCGGCGGGGGAACCGGTGGACGCCGCTGCCGCTCCCGCGCCGGCAGAAGCCGTCAGCAGGAGCAGGAGCGAGGTCAGGGGGACGAGCAGTTTTCTCCAGAGCACAGCGGACTCCCGATGTCGTCTCGGTGAACTGGATGTTTCATCCGGCTCACGCCTTGTCTGATCGCACATCCTGAAGCACGGTTCGAGACCCGTCTCTGCGCAATCGCGGCAAGCAGCGACGTCGGAGTTTGTGCAACATGCCGAGAGGCCTGAGCGCGGCGAGGGTGCCATGCTCGGTTCCGCCGCTACGGCAGAGAGCCCGCCGCCCGGTCCCGAGAGGAGAACGCCGGGAACGGAGAAAGCCCCGCGCACCGTCCGCCCCGCATGACCTGCACGGTCAATCAGGTGACGCCCCATCAGAACGAGCGTCACATGAGCGCCACGAGCGTCATTTCAGCGTCAAGATATCGCCCGTAACACCCACAGCGCACATAATGCACACCGATAAAACAGTAGGTCAGGCGTCTTCCCGCACCGGTTCAAGAATCGCGACGCACTCCGCGTGCGAGGTCATCGGAAAAATGTCGTCCTGAGCGAGTCTCGGAAAAGACCAGGTCAGAGCCCATTTTCCGGCTCGCTGTCCCGCCTGCGGGCGACCATGGCGTCAAACGAGCATCATGACGAACAGTCCGTCCCTCCTTCCTCGGCGCGGAATCAGGCTGCCCCGACCAGCTCTCTCTGCCCGAGCCCGCTTACGCTCACTCCGCACACCGGCTCGCACATCATGACCCGCACCACCTTCTCCGGCCGCCATGATGGAGTCATGCCCTCCAGCCCACAGCATCCCGCACCTGCGCCGATGGACATCTCGGGCACAGTCGCCGAGGACCTCGCGCTGTACCGGGAGAAGTTCCGGCGGCGTCTGCCGCAGTCGCTGGACGAGTTGCACGACCCCACTCAGGGGGTCGTGGAGCTGCCGCTGCACATGGCGTGGTCGGGGCTGACGTCGTACGACATGAGCAAGCCTCGCCAGCGCATGGGCCTGTACCGCACCGTCCTGCACGAGGGCCTGCGCGATGATCTGCCCCACTACCTCAACCGGGATCCGCTCCTCCAGATGTGGCCGTTGTTGCGCACCCTCGTCGGTCGCACCGTACGCGTCGTGTGGGAAGGCGCCTTCCCCCTGGGGGGACCAGCACCAAGATCGGTGACACGGTGCGGGTGACCTACGAGAAGGAGACCGCGAACCTGCGGATCGTGGGCGAGTCCTTCGACACCTCGGGCAGCGATCTGGAGATCCACGCGGACATGGCCAACTTCGCGTCGGCCGAGCCCAGTACCTTCCTCGTCGAGGTGAAGTCCGGCGTCTCCGGCGACGAGTACGCCGAGAGGGTCGCCGCGGTCGTACAGCCGCTGGGCGGCGACGCCACGCCCAACGCCCCCTCGGGGCAGGAGGGCGTCATCCTCATCATGTCCGCGATGGCGGTGCTGCTCACCCTGATGCTGGTCTCCGTGGCCGGCCTCGGCGTACTCAACTCCGTAGTCCTGGACACCCGGGAACGCATCCACGACCTGGGCGTCTGCAAGGCGATCGGCATGTCGCCGCGGCAGACCATGAGCCTCGTGCTCTCCTCGGTGACCGCGATCGGCGTGATCGGCGGGCTGATCGGCGTGCCGGCAGGGTACGCGCTGCACAGCCTCGTCATGCCGGTGATGGGGCGTGCCGTAGGCATCAGTCTGCCGTCGCCGGTCCTCGATGTGTACGAGCCTGTTCAGCTGCTCCTGCTGGGACTGGGCGGGGTCGTGATCGCGGTGCTGGGCGCGCTGATCCCGGCCGGCTGGGCGGCCAGGGCCCGTACGGCCACGGCGCTGCGCACCGAACAGCGTCCGGCGGAGCGCGAGCCGCTGGGGCCGATCCGCCAGGCCCGCGGGGTCGGGCTGCCCGTACAGGCACAGGCGACGAGGCCCCCGTCCAGGCAGGTCCTCTTGAGAGGGACGCGGGAGGCCCGGACGGGGGCCGGCAGCGGGAAGCGGTGCGGGTGGCTGTGAACGACTTTTCTTGACTCGGAGGAATCGTCGAGGACGGAGTCCATGCCGCTCGCGGCACGATCGGTCGCTGAGCCCTGCCCCGCCGATCTCCTCCGCTGACACCATCTGCCCAGGGAAAGACGGCATGGGCGGCAGACGACCCTGCGGACCAGAGGGCTACTCGTCTGACGCTCCGTCGGGACCAGCGTCAGGACGGTTCCCATACGCCCCGCGGAGTAGCGACAACGCGTCCACCGTCTCGCACGACGTTCACGAAGCCGCAGGTCAATCCCTCTCCCTGGTCCCCCGACACGTTCCACGTCGTGCACACGCGAAAACAGGTCGGCGGCCATCCAGCAGCCTGAAGAACCAGAGGAAACAGCAGGTCAGACGCCCTTTGCGGCAAGCTCCAGAATCGCCACGCACTCCACGGGCGAGGTCATCGGAATCACGTCGACATGAACCGACCGGCGACGTGACCTGGGACGAGGCCCGACTGGGCACAGCAGGAGGAGCAGATCCGACTGCTGCCCCGGGCCAGGTGGCGGGTCGACCAGCGTGACGTCGACGGCGCCGATCTGCCGGAGTCAGGAAGCCGCGACCGGCCCACGGAGAACCCGCTCCGGCAGGCGCATGGCGCGCAATCCAGATCTGCTCGGACGGCCTCCTCACCGGCCGAAAGGCTCTCCCGGCAATGCGAGTCACGCAACCCAGCGGACGGAGCCTGCGGCCTCCTGCTGTGCGCGCCGCACGCATCCCACTTCGGCCAAGCGCCATCCACATACGCAGCGGCAGCCCGGCTCGAAGCAGCCGGGCTGCCGTTGCGTCCTGTCCGGAGGCTCTGATGTTGTTTCAGTTCACCGTCAGGAGCACTGGCCGATCACGCGGCACCTCTTCCGTTCGGGGTCCAGCCCTGACCGCAGCACCGGCAGGTGGTGTGGAGCCGGTCGAAGAAGGTGCGTACGTCCTTGACCTTGAGTCGGGCGCCCTTCTTGGCGCCGCAGTTGGGGATGGGGTGGAGACGGGCGCAGGCGGCGTAGCGGGAGTGGATGTTCTCCCGGAACCGGTGGGCGGCGACGCCGCCGAGCCAGTGGGCCCAGCAGTCACCGAGCGTGCTGTCGGCAGTGACGACCGGCAGCCCGCGGTGCCGTCGGCGATCTCCTGACAGTCGTGAGGTTCCAGGCGCTCGGGGTCGAAGCCCTCCGTCCTGGCGAGTGCCACGCGGGTGTCGCCCTTTGCAGCCCATCCATCACTTCTCGTCGGCCATGGGGCCCTCCAACGGAAAAGCCCCCGCTGTTAACGGCGCTTTAACGATGTTTTGGCAGGTCAGGCGGACAGAACCAGCGTAAAACGGATGACCCCGAGATTGGGGCTCCCCAACCAGCACATCGTGGGCTTAACTTAGGTGTCATGACCTCCCCCCGCTCCACCTACGGCGGCGGCTACTACGCCGCACCGTCGTTCCCCGAGACTCCGATCTACGACTCCCTGGTCGCGGAGCGGGGCACCCCTCAGATCGCTCCGATCCGAGTGCCTGCCGCCTATGACACCGGCAACAGCTACCTGCCGGCGCTCCCGGCGGCGCTGCCGGCTCTTCCCGCGGCTCCTTCCCAGCCCAATCCGTCGTACGGCTACCCGCAGCCGACGGCCCAGCAGGGTTACGCGCCGATGCAGCCCGCGCAGCTGCAGCACGCCCCGGCGCCGTACATCCCGCAGCAGCCGACCGCGGCCCGTGGCGGGTACCAGGCGCCGTATCCGCAGCAACAGCAGCGGCCCGCGCCGGGCAACAACACCGGTTACGAGGCGATGCGTCCGGCGTCGCCGCGCCCGGCCCCGGCGCCCTCGCCCTACGAGGACCCGTACAACCGCCCGTACCAGGGCCGGGGGTACTGAGCCGACATCACGCACGGTCGTACGAAGTCGTCGTCGAGCCATGGGGACTCGGCGGCGGTTTCGGCGTTCCCGAACCGGACGGACCGTCAGCGGTCCGGCGGGCGGGAACTCACGGGGGTGGTCCGCGCGTTGGCCGGGGTGAAGTTGCTCTCTCTTCGCTCCTTCAGCGCGCGAAGCATGCCGTATCAGGCTAAGACGGATACGGAAGGGGGTGCAGGACTGTGCGAGCGGTCACGGGTGTGTGGCGTTGGCGGCACAATCCCCTGCGCCGCGCCACTGACCGGCGCGAGGCATGGGTGGCTCTGGTCGCGTTGCTCCTCATGGTGCTGGCGGCGCCGGCCCTGGGCTGGGTGTGCGGGTCGCACACCGACGACGCCCTGCAGAAAGCGGTGCGGGCCCAGCGGGCCGGGCGTCAGGCCACCACTGCGGTCGTGCTGCGCAGGACACCGCAAGCGCCGCGTTCCGTCGCCGATCCCGAGGTGTCCTCGGAGCGCGGTTCGCAGACCTCGGTGGTGGCGCGCTGGAAGGCCCCGGACGGCACGAACCGCCGCGGGACGGTGCTGACCACCTCCCGGAGGACGGGCCCCGGTGCCCGGGTGGAGATCTGGACGGACCTCGACGGCCGTCCCGTATCGCGCCCCATGGACGCTCCGACGGCCCGGACCCATGCGGTGCTGGCCGGGTTCGGGGCGACGCTGCTCGCCGTCGGACTGATCGAGGGCGGCCGCCGGCTGATCGTCCGGCGCATGGTGCGGGGCAGGTACGCCCGGATCGACCGGGACTGGGCCGAGGCCGGTCCGGACTGGGGCAGGACCGGAGCCGGCAGCTGATCAGCTGCTGATCGCGGCAACTCCCGCCCGCCGCGCGCGCTACGGTGGACCGGCCCGCCCGCATTCCCGGTGGGCGGTCCCGGGATTCGCCGCTGCCGGAAGGCCGGTGACACGGGCATCACGCACGCACGAGGTGGGGGCACAACAGCGCCATGGCACAGGGCACGGTCCAGGTGACACACACCGGCACATCGCGGTGGCGGCGCCGCACAGGCGAGTACGCCTCCCTCACCGCAGCCCTGGAGGCCGCGGCCGACGGGGATGTCCTGACCATCGCGCCGGGCACCTACCGGGAGAATCTGGTCCTGCACCGCGCGGTGACCCTGCGCGGCCCCGAGGGGGCTGTCGGCTCAGTGCGGATAGCGCCGGCCGACGGCGTGCCGCTGACGGTCCGCGCCTCCGCCGTCGTCTCGGACCTGCATGTGGAGGGCCAGGACTCGACGGCCCCCGCGGTGCTGGTCGAGGACGGCGCGGCGGAGATCGCGGACCTGCGGATCGTCACCCGGTCCGCCGCCGGGATCGAGGTGCGCGGCGCGGCCCGGCCGACCGTGCGCCGCTGCACGGTCGACAACCCCGCCGGGGTCGGCATCGCCGTACTCGACGGCGCGGGCGGGGTGTTCGAGGAGTGCGAGGTCGTCTCCGCCGGGCAGTCCGGGGTCTCGGTACGCGACGGCGCGCATCCGCGGCTGGAGCGCTGCCGGATCCATCACGCGTCGGGCGCGGGCCTGAGCGTCACCGGAGAGGGCAGCGGCCTGGAGGGCGTCGGCTGCGAGGTGTACGAGATCAAGGGCAGCGGGATACAGGTGACCGCACGCGCGGCCGCCCACCTCACCGACTGCACGGTGCACCGCACTTCGGCGGACGGCGTCACGCTCGACACCGATGCCGTGCTGACGCTCGCCGACTGCGACATCCACGACATCCCGGAGAACGCGGTGGATCTGCGCTCCCGTTCGGTACTCACGCTGACCCGCTCCACGGTGCGCCGCTTCGGCCGCAACGGCCTCTCGGTCTGGGATCCCGGTACCCGTGTCGACGCCAACCAGTGCGAGATCCACGACAGTACGGGCGACTACCCGGCGGTCTGGGTGAGCGACGGGGCGACCGTGATACTGGACTCCTGCCGGGTCCATGACGTACCGGACGCCATCTTCGTGCTCGACCGGGGCTCGCGCGCCGATGTCGTCGACAGTGATCTGTCCCAGGTCCGCAACACCGCGGTGTCGGTGAGCGACGGGGCGACCGCCCAGCTGGACGACTGCCGCATCCGTGAGGCGTCCACCGGTGCCTGGTTCCGCGACCACGGCAGCGGAGGCACGCTCAACAACTGCACCATCGACACGGCACAGACCGGAGTGATCGTCACCAAGGGCGCCGACCCGACCATCGAGCGCTGCACGGTCACCTCGCCCGCCGAGGCCGGTTTCTACGTCTCCGCCGAGGGCCGCGGCACCTTCCACGGCTGCCGGGTCACCGGCAGCGATGGTTACGGCTTCCATGTGATGGACGGCTGCCGTACGACGCTGACCCGTTGCCGGACCGAGCGGTGCGCACGCGGTGGATACGAGTTCGCCGAGCCGGTCTCCGCACACGGTGACGGCCAGGGCACCGGCCCCGTCGTCGAGGACTGCACGAGCGACGAGAGCGCGCTGCGCACCCCCGCTCCCCCGGCGCCCACCGTGCTGACGGCGACCCAGTCGGCCCCCGGACTGCTCGGCGGGGTCCCCGGACAGCGCGCCGTCGAGCCCGCCCCGGCCGAGGTGCCCGTCGCCGAACCGGCGCGCACGTCGGACGCGGTGCTCGGGGAACTGGACGCGCTGGTGGGCCTGGACAGCGTCAAACGGGAGGTGCGGGCCCTCACCGACATGATCGAGGTGGGCCGTCGGCGCCAGGAGGCCGGACTCAAGGCCGCGTCGGTCCGGCGCCATCTGGTCTTCACCGGCTCCCCCGGCACCGGCAAGACCACCGTGGCCCGGCTGTACGGCGAGATCCTCGCCTCGCTCGGGGTGCTGGAGCGGGGCCATCTGATCGAGGTGTCCCGCGTCGATCTGGTCGGCGAGCACATCGGCTCGACCGCCATCCGGACCCAGGAGGCCTTCGACCGGGCGCGTGGCGGGGTGCTGTTCGTCGACGAGGCGTACGCCCTGTCGCCCGAGGACTCCGGCCGGGACTTCGGCCGGGAGGCGATCGACACGCTGGTGAAGCTGATGGAGGACCACCGGGACGCGGTGGTCGTCATCGTCGCCGGTTACACCCACGAGATGGAGCGGTTCCTCACCGTCAACCCCGGTGTGGCGTCCCGTTTCTCACGGACCATCACCTTCAGCGACTACGAGCCCGCCGAACTGCTGCGGATCGTCGGGCAGCAGGCCGACGAGCACGAGTACAGCCTGGCCTCCGGGACCGGGGAGGCGCTGCTGAAGTACTTCGCCGAGCTCCCCAAGGGTCCGGCGTTCGGCAACGGCCGCACCGCGCGCCAGACCTTCGAGTCGATGGTGGAGCGGCATGCGGGCCGGGTCGCCCAGCTCGCCGCGCCGAGCACGGACGACCTCACCCTGCTCTACCCCGAGGACCTGCCGGAACTGCCCTGAGTGCGCGGGGCCTCGGAGCCGTCCTCCCCGCCTGCCTGGCGGGGCAGGACCGGGTCCAGCCGCTCCAGGAGCGCGGCCCGCTCCTGGGCGAAGACCGGGTCGGCCTGGTAGTCCGAGTGCCCCAGAACGGCTTCGGGCAGCGGATGTTCGCGGGTCCGCCCGTAGACCAGGGGGTCCTTCAGCGGCCCGCGGTCCACCTCGGGCCCGGGGCCCTCGTCGAGCCGGACCCGGCCGCCGATCGGGTCGGTGGCCCGCCACAGGTTGCGCCAGCAGTGCACGGACCGGTGCAGCGCGCGCAGTGGTCCGGGGCCGAAGTAGGCCGGGAACCAGCGCCCGTACAGTCGCTCGATCGGCGAGCCGTAGGTGAGCAGGGCGACCCGGCTGCGGGTCTCGGCGGGCAGCTGCCAGACCGCGGACGCCGCGAGGACGCTGCCCTGGGAGTGCCCGGAGATGACGAGCCTGCCCCGGGTGAGCGCGGTCCAGCCTGACATCCGTGACGCCAGGTCGGGGACGGCCCGCTCGGCGTAGCACGGCGGTGCGAAGGGGTGGGCGGCGCGCGGCCAGAACGTACCGACGTCCCAGAGGATGCCGATGGTGCGCCGGGCCGAGGCGTCACGGTAGGCGCGGCGGCCCCAGGTGACGAAGAGTATGAAGCCGAGTCCGACCATCCAGGATCCGGTCGACTGCGCGGCCTGGGCGATGGACTCGACGAACGGGCCGCTCCCCTTCATCGCGAGCCCCGGCACCTCTCCACTCACCCAGGCCCCGCAGACCGCCGCCGCGCCGAGCAGCAGCGTGGCGGCGCAGACCGGGCCGAGGATCCAGGGCGCGGAGTCGGTGAGGGCGGCCGCGGCCTGGATCCGGGCGATCTGCCGGGTCCGGGCGGGTTCCGGACGTTCCTCCTCGTACGCCCGGTCGATCCCGGGCTCCAGGGCACGGGCGGCGAGCCAGGTCCGTGCGAGCAGCAGCAGGGCGGGGACGGCCAGCAGCACCAGGAGCACGGGGATGACCGATGCCTGCCAGCTGAGCAGCACCGGCGGCCCCTCGATGACGGAGCTTCGGCCCATGCCGGGGGTGCCGGGGCCGTCGAGCCAGTCGGCGACGCGCTGGGAGACCCCGCCGCTCATGACTCCCCCGAGGGCACAGGCGAGCATCGCGACCACGGGCCCGCCGAGTCCGTACATGACGGTGCGGGGTTCGGGGGTCCGGCGGTACAGGCACAGGGACACCACGGCGAGTACGACGACGAGTGTCCCCTGGCCGAGGGTGATGACGCTGAAGGCGAGGTCGCCGGGCAGGGCACCGGCCGAGGTCCAGTCGGGCCGGGACCAGGCGGCGTACGCCGCGGCGAGGACGAGCAGGGCGAGGGCGGCGCCGGGCAGATAGGTGATGAGGACGCGGTCGAGCTGGTTGTCGAGGCGCCGTTCGCTGCGGCCGCGGCGGCAGACCACCCAGAGCACGACGATCCCGCCCAGGACCAGTGCCGCCTCGATCAGCCGGCCGAGGAGGCCGGGCACGGGGCCGGTGACAGCGCGGTCGTGGCGGGCCGCGGCGCCCGCGACCGAGGCGGCGACGGTGAGGAATCCGGCGGCGGTGTGG
>NZ_JBEXPH010000060.1:0-44567 GCF_040611955.1 Streptomyces sp. NPDC006510
GTCCCGGCCTGGTCGCCGGGGTCGTCCCCGCCGTGGTCGAGGCCATGGCCGGCCTCGGCGCCGACACCTCCCGGATCATCGCCCGCACGGGACCGGCGGTCTGCGGCCGGTGCTACGAGGTGCCGGCCGACATGCGCGCCGAAGTCGCGCGGAGCGTGCCGGCCGCCTGGTCCGAGACCAGCTGGGGCACCCCGGCCGTGGACGTCACCGCCGGAGTCCATGCCCAGCTCGAAGCGCTCGGGGTCGAGGATCGGCAGGCCTCGTCGGTCTGCACCCTCGAATCGAGTGACCACTTCTCGTACCGCCGCGACCGTACCACCGGGCGGCTCGCCGGATATGTCTGGTTGGACTGATAGGGCATGACGGACCGTAAGGCTCAACTCGCCGAAAATCTGGCGCGGGTGGAGGAACGCATTGTTTCCGCCTGTGTCGCCGCCGGTCGTGAGCGGGAAGAAGTGACCCTCATCGTGGTCACCAAGACCTACCCCGCGAGCGATGTGCGGATTCTGCATGAACTGGGTGTGCGTCATGTCGCGGAGAATCGTGACCAGGACGCGGCTCCCAAGGCAGCCGAATGTGCGGATCTGTCGCTCACATGGCACTTTGTCGGTCAATTGCAGACGAATAAGGTTCGTTCTGTGGCGAGTTATGCCGATGTCGTGCAGTCGGTGGACCGGGCCAGACTGGTCACGGCCCTCTCGGCGGCCGCCGTGCGCGAGGGGCGCGAACTCGGCTGTCTCATCCAGGTGGCGCTCGACGCGGAGAGCGGCGAGCGGGGCGACCGGGGCGGCGTCGCGCCGGACGGGATCGAGGAGTTGGCCGCCGCGGTCGAGGCCGCGCCGGGGCTGCGGCTCGGCGGTCTGATGACCGTCGCGCCACTCGCCGGACCGTACGCGGGACGGCAACGGGCCGCCTTCGACCGGCTGATGGAATTCTCATCCCGCCTGCGCGGGAACCATCCGGCTGCGAACATGGTCTCTGCAGGGATGAGTGCGGACCTCGAGGATGCGGTCGCGGCCGGAGCGACACATGTGCGCGTCGGTACGGCGGTACTCGGAGTCCGACCCGGGCTCGGGTAACGTCGCCAAGCAGGTCGGACCACAGCAGAAAATATGGTCATTCCCGCCTATGGCGGGCAGGCCTCAGTGGATCGCGGGGCACTTGGTGACAGATGCCGATCCACCACAGAGCGGAGGACTCAGAGCATGGCCGGCGCGATGCGCAAGATGGCGGTCTACCTCGGCCTCGTGGAGGACGATGGGTACGACGGTCCGGGGTTCGACCCCGACGACGAATTCGAACCCGAGCCGGAGCCCGAGCGCGACCGGCGGCGGCACCAGCCCGCGCATCAGGTGGAGCGGGACCGGGAGCGGGACGAACCGGTACGAGTGGTGCAGCCTCCCGCGCAGCGGGAGCCGGTTCAGATCCCGGCGGAAAGAGAGCGACCCGCCCGAATCGCCCCCGTGGCATCCATCACACCTGAACGCCCGAACATGGAGAAGAACGCACCGGTGATCATGCCCAAGGTTGTGTCCGAGCGGGAGCCGTACCGCATCACCACGCTGCACCCCAGGACCTACAACGAGGCCCGTACCATCGGGGAACACTTCCGTGAGGGCACTCCGGTGATCATGAATCTCACAGAGATGGACGATACGGACGCAAAGCGACTTGTCGACTTTGCCGCAGGACTCGTCTTCGGTCTCCATGGCAGCATTGAGCGCGTGACGCAGAAGGTGTTCCTGTTGTCGCCTGCTAACGTCGATGTCACGGCGGAGGACAAGGCCCGTATCGCTGAGGGCGGATTCTTCAACCAGAGCTGAGAACACGACACCGGGAACAACCCGGCCGCGAGGCCGGAGCTACGAGAGCCAGGGGAGAGGGAAGCGCGAAATGGGCGTCGCACTACAGGTTGTCTATATCGCGCTGATGTGTTTCCTCATCGTGCTGATCTTCCGGCTGGTCATGGACTACGTCTTCCAGTTCGCGCGTTCATGGCAGCCCGGCAAGCCGATGGTGGTCATACTTGAGGCCACCTACACACTCACCGATCCACCGCTCAAGCTTCTGCGGCGGTTCATCCCGCCGCTGCGTCTCGGGGGCGTGGCACTCGACCTGTCCTTCTTCGTTCTGATGATCATCGTCTACAGCCTGATCAGCATCGTGATCAGGCTGTGAGCGATACGGTCTTGCCGACTGCCGACGACTACGTAGAGGTGAAGAAGAGATGCCGCTGACTCCTGAGGACGTGCGGAACAAGCAGTTCACGACCGTCCGCCTCCGAGAAGGCTATGACGAGGACGAGGTCGATGCCTTCCTCGACGAGGTCGAGTCCGAGCTGACCCGCCTGCTCCGTGAGAACGAGGACCTGCGTGCGAAGCTGGCCGCTGCCACGCGTGCCGCCGCGCAGAACCAGCAGCAGGGCATGCGCAAGCCGGAGCCGCAGGACCGGCCCGGGGCACCTGTGCCCGCCGCCATATCAGGTCCGCCGGTCCAGCAGCAGCCCCCGCAGATGGGTCCCCCCCAGCTGCCCGGTGGTGCTCCGCAGCTGCCCGCCGGTCCCAGCGGTCACGGTCCTGGTCCCCAGGGCCAGCACGGCCCCGGTCCGCAGGGCCCGCACGGCCCCGGGCCGATGCAGGGCGGTCCCATGGGTGGCCCGATGGGCGGTCCCATGGGCGGTCACGCCCCGCAGCAGCAGATGCAGCAGATGCAGCAGCCGCAGATGCAGCAGCCCGGTCAGGGCCCCGGTGGTGACAGCGCCGCCCGTGTCCTCTCGCTCGCGCAGCAGACCGCCGACCAGGCGATCGCGGAGGCCCGTTCCGAGGCCAACAAGATCGTCGGCGAGGCACGCAGCCGCGCCGAGGGCCTGGAGCGGGACGCTCGTGCCAAGGCGGACGCCCTGGAGCGGGACGCGCAGGAGAAGCACCGCGTGGCGATGGGCTCGCTGGAGTCGGCCCGCGCGACGCTGGAGCGCAAGGTCGAGGACCTGCGTGGCTTCGAGCGCGAGTACCGGACCCGTCTGAAGTCCTACCTGGAGAGCCAGCTGCGTCAGCTGGAGACCCAGGCGGACGACTCGCTCGCCCCGCCGCGGACCCCGGCGACCGCTTCGCTGCCGCCGTCGCCTTCGCTGGCTCCGGCCGGTGCGGGCGCCATGGGCCACACCATGGGCGGCAACCACGGCAACCAGCAGATGGGCGGCAGCCCGTCCATGGGTGGTGGGCCCTCGTACGGCGGCCAGCAGCAGATGTCGCCGGCGATGACCCAGCCGATGGCGCCGGTGCGGCCGCAGGCGCCGCAGCCGATGCAGCAGGCTCCTTCGCCGATGCGCGGGTTCCTGATCGACGAGGACGACAACTGAGCCGGGTGCGCGTGGTGAGCGCGTAGCCGTCGGCAGGCTGAGGGCCGGGCCCCGGGGTTTCCCCGGGGCCCGGCCCTTTTGCCGTGGGCAGGTGCCGGGGTGCCGGGGTGCCGGGGGTGCGGGGCCGCTGCGCGGGGCTGTTCCCCTCCCCGCCCCTTCCCGGACCTGGGGCTCTGCCCCGGTCCCCGCTCCTCAATCGCCGGAGGGCTCAGGAGTGACGCCGGGGCTCAAGAGGGAGGGCCGCACGGCTGGGGAGCGACGCCGGGGGCTGAAGAGGGCAGAAGGAAGGGCCCGGGCGGACTGTTGTCCGGCCGGGCCCCTCTTCCTGCCGCGGGGTTACTGCTCCGTCTTGCGGAGGCTGAACGTCAGGGACAGGCCCTCGTCCTCGAAGGGCTCGCCGTATGCCGTGTCCGCGTCGCCCTGGGCGTAGTCCAGTGCCAGGACCTCGTCCGCGATCAGCGCCGCGTGCTCGGTCAGGGCCTCCGTCGTGGCGGGGGAGTCGGACGTCCAGCGGACGGCGATGCGGTCCGCGACGTCCAGGCCGCTGTTCTTGCGGGCCTCCTGGATGAGGCGGATCGCGTCACGGGCGAGGCCCGCGCGCCGCAGCTCCGGGGTGATCTCCAGGTCCAGGGCGACCGTCGCGCCCGAGTCGGACGCGACCGACCAGCCCTCGCGCGGGGTCTCGGTGATGATCACCTCGTCGGGGGAGAGGGTGACCGGCTCGCCGTCCACCTCGACCGAGGCCGTGCCCTCGCGCAGGGCCAGCGAGAGGGCCGCCGCGTCGGCGTTCGCGACCGCCTTGGCCACCGCCTGGACGCCCTTGCCGAACCGCTTGCCGAGCGCCCGGAAGTTCGCCTTCGCGGTCGTGTCGACCAGTGAGCCGCCGCCTGCTGCACCAGCGGAGGAATCAGCGAGGGAGGCCAGCGAGGAGACGTTCAGCTCCTCCGTGATCTGGGCGTGCAGTTCGGGGGAGAGCGCCTCGAAGCCGGCCGCCGCGACCAGGGCCCGGGACAGCGGCTGACGGGTCTTCACGCCGGACTCGGCGCGAGTGGCCCGGCCCAGCTCGACCAGACGGCGGACCAGCGCCATCTGGGTGGAGAGGGCGGGGTCGATCGCGGCCAGGTTCGCCTTCGGCCAGCTGGAGAGGTGGACCGACTCGGGGGCGTCCGGCGTGACCGGTACGACCAGGTCCTGCCAGACACGCTCGGTGATGAACGGGGTGAGCGGGGCCATCAGCCGGGTCACTGTCTCGATGACCTCGTGCAGGGTGCGCAGCGCCGCCTTGTCGCCCTGCCAGAAGCGGCGGCGCGAGCGGCGTACGTACCAGTTGGACAGGTCGTCGACGAAGGCGGACAGCAGCTTGCCGGCGCGCTGGGTGTCGTAACCCTCCAGGGCCTGCGTGACCTGGTCCACCAGCGCGTTCAGTTCGCTCAGCAGCCAGCGGTCCAGGACCGTGCGGTCCGCCGGGGCCGGGTCGGCCGCGGACGGCGCCCAGTCCGACGTACGGGCGTACAGGGCCTGGAAGGCGACCGTGTTCCAGTACGTCAGGAGGGTCTTGCGGACGACCTCCTGGATGGTGTTGTGGCCGACGCGGCGCGCCGCCCACGGGGAACCGCCCGCCGCCATGAACCAGCGCACCGCGTCCGCGCCGTGCTGGTCCATGAGAGGGATCGGCTGGAGGATGTTGCCGAGGTGCTTGGACATCTTGCGGCCGTCCTCGGCGAGGATGTGGCCCAGGCAGACCACGTTCTCGTAGGACGACTTGTCGAAGACCAGGGTGCCGACCGCCATCAGCGTGTAGAACCAGCCGCGGGTCTGGTCGATGGCCTCCGAGATGAACTGCGCCGGGTAGCGGCTCTCGAAGAGTTCCTTGTTCTTGTACGGGTAGCCCCACTGCGCGAACGGCATCGACCCCGAGTCGTACCAGGCGTCGATGACCTCGGGGACGCGGTACGCCTCCAGCTGGCAGTTCTCGTGCGAGCAGGTGAACGTGATCTCGTCGATGAACGGGCGGTGCGGGTCGAGGCCCGAGAGGTCGGTGCCGGTGAGCTCGCCGAGCTCGGCGCGGGAGCCCACACAGGTGAGGTGGCCGTCCTCGCAGCGCCAGACCGGCAGCGGGGTGCCCCAGTAGCGGTTGCGGGACAGCGCCCAGTCGACGTTGTTGTTCAGCCAGTCGCCGAAGCGGCCGTTCTTGACGGAGTCCGGGAACCAGTTGGTCTTCTCGTTCTCCTGGAGCAGCCGGTCCTTGATGGCGGTCGTACGGATGTACCAGGACGGCTGCGCGTAGTAGAGCAGCGCGGTGTGGCAGCGCCAGCAGTGCGGGTAGCTGTGCTCGTACGGGACGTGCCGGAAGAGCTTGCCGCGGGCGGCCAGGTCCTCGGTGAGCGTCTCGTCGGCCTTCTTGAAGAAGACGCCGCCGACCAGCGGCAGGTCCTCCTCGAAGGTGCCGTCGGGGCGGACCGGGTTCACGACCGGCAGGCCGTAGGAGCGGCAGACGACGAGGTCGTCGGCGCCGAAGGCGGGGGACTGGTGGACCAGACCCGTACCGTCCTCGGTCGTCACGTACTCGGCGTTGACCACGTAGTGCGCCTCGGCGGGGAAGTCCACCAGCGTGAAGGGGCGCTCGTACGTCCAGCGCTCCATCTCGCGGCCGGTGAAGGTCTCGCCGGTGGTCTCCCAGCCCTCGCCCAGCGCCTTCTCGACGAGCGGCTGCGCGACGACGAGTTTCTCCTCGCCGTTGGTCGCGACGACATAGGTGACGTCGGGGTGCGCGGCGACGGCGGTGTTGGAGACCAGGGTCCAGGGGGTGGTCGTCCAGACGAGGAGCGAGGCCTCGCCGGCCAGCGGGCCGCTCGTCAGCGGGAAGCGGACGAAGACCGAGGGGTCGACGACCGTCTCGTACCCCTGTGCCAGCTCGTGGTCGGAGAGACCGGTGCCGCAGCGGGGGCACCAGGGGGCGACGCGATGGTCCTGGACCAGGAGGCCCTTGTTGAAGATCTCCTTCAGCGACCACCACACCGACTCGACGTACTCGGGGTCCATCGTGCGGTAGGCGTCGTCGAGGTCGACCCAGTAGCCCATGCGGGTCGTGAGCTCGGTGAACGCGTCGGTGTGGCGGGTCACGGACTCGCGGCACCTGGCGTTGAACTCGGCGATGCCGTACGCCTCGATGTCCTTCTTGCCGTTGAAGCCCAGCTCCTTCTCGACCGCGAGCTCGACCGGCAGTCCGTGGCAGTCCCAGCCGGCCTTGCGGCCGACGTGGTAGCCCTGCATGGTGCGGAAGCGGGGGAAGACGTCCTTGAAGACGCGGGCCTCGATGTGGTGGGCGCCCGGCATGCCGTTGGCGGTGGGCGGGCCCTCGTAGAAGACCCACTCGGGGCGGCCCTCGGACTGTTCGAGGCTCTTGGCGAAGACCTTGCTGTCGCGCCAGAAATCGAGCACGGCGTGCTCCAGCGCGGGCAGGTCGACCTGGGCGGGTACCTGGCGGTACTGCGGCGATGTCATGGGCGGACTTCCTCCGGCGGACGTTTTCCACTTCCGTCAGAGGGACGAGGGCCTCATCGACTCCCGCGGTACCACCCTCCTTGGCCCCGGGCGTGTTGCCCGTGGCCCCCTCATTGGGGTCGCGATGCCGGTTCTACTTGCCTTGCGGCGTTCTTCCGACGGCTCCGGGTGATCTTCACGACGCGCTCGCCCCCGGGCTTCCACCGTCCCCGGGTCGCTCCTGGCTGCGTACGACGCTACTCGTCCCATCCACGCCTCTCGCTGAGCCCAGTGTACGGGCCCGTACGGGGGACGGCCGACCGGTTCAACGCGGGGGGCGGGGCGTGACCCGAATGGGCAGACGGCGGCGTACGGAGTCCGGGCGGGGGGCCGGGAGCCGGATTACCCGGCGGTGAGCTGGGCACAACGGATGCAAGCAGGTCGGAATCCGGACCCGGGGAGGAGCGATTCGGCGGCGTGCCCCGTTGCCGCGGCGCTGGGGTCGATTTATCGTCCCAGCACGATTCGCGTGCAAGATCACAATATGTGAAGGGGCCGCGGCCATGGTGGCGAAGAAGACCGCCGCAAAGAAGACGGTGCCGGCCGGATCCACGGGCGCGGCGACCGGAGAGACGGGTGGCGACGCGGGCATGGAAACCGTCCCGGAGGCCGGTGCGACGAGCACCGCGGTGAAGAAGACCGTTGTGAAGAAGACCGCGGCCAAGAAAGCCGCGGCCAGGAAGACGGCGGCCGAGATGAAGGCGGCGCCCGGCGAGCACGCGGATGCCGGGCACGAGGCGCCGCTCAACAAGGCGCCTGCGAGGAAGAGCGCGGCCAAGAAGGCTTCGAAGAAGGCCGACGCGGCCAAGGGGGCGGCCGAGGCCGCCGGGAAGACGGGAGCCCACACGGTGGTAGCCAAGAAGAGCGCGGCCCGGACCCGCACGGCCGGCACGGGCACGACGCCCGTGCTCCCGGCCCGTGGGGTCGCCGCGACAGCCCCCGGCGAACTGGCGGTCCGGCCGGGCGAGGACCCCTGGACCCCGGAGGAGGTCGCCGAGGCGCGGGCCGTGCTGAGCAGCGAGACCATGCGGCTGCGCAGTGAGCTGGAGGCCGCGAGTGCCGCGCTCGCCGGACTGATGCGCGACTCCGGTGACGGTGCGGGTGACGACGAGGCGGACACCGGCACCAAGAACATCACCCGCGAGCACGAGATGTCGCTCGCCGCCAACGCCCAGGAGATGCTGGACCAGACCGAGCGGGCCCTGGCCCGGCTCGACGCCGGGACGTACGGACTGTGCGAGATCTGCGGCAATCCGATCGGCAAGGCAAGGATGCAGGCATTCCCGCGCGCCACGCTCTGCGTCGAGGACAAACAGAAGCAGGAGCGACGCGGCTGATCCCCGGCGGCGTGTCGTACCCTCGTCCTCAGTCAGGAACCTAGGTTGAGGGATTCACGTGGCAGAGGCGGAGCGCATCATCGGTACGCCGGACATCCCCGATGCTGAGGGGACCGAAGGGGACGGGGCCGAGGACCGGGTCGAGGAGACCGCCCCGAGCAGGGGCGAGCGGAAGATCATGGTGCTCTTCGCCGTGGCCGTGCTGGCCTATCTCCTCGACCTGATCAGCAAGATGATCGTGGTCGCGAAGCTGGAGCACCACGAGCCGATCAAGATCATCGGCGACTGGCTGCAGCTCAGCGCGATCCGCAACCCCGGTGCCGCGTTCGGGATCGGTGAGGCGTTCACCATCATCTTCACGTTCATCGCGGCGACCGTCATCGTCGTGATCGCCCGGCTCGCGCGCAAGCTCTACAGCCTGCCGTGGGCCATCGCGCTCGGTCTGCTGCTCGGCGGTGCGCTCGGCAACCTCACCGACCGCATCTTCCGCGCCCCCGGCACCTTCCAGGGTGCGGTGGTGGACTTCATCGCCCCCGCGCACTTCGCCGTTTTCAACCTCGCCGACTCCGCGATCGTCTGCGGCGGCATCCTGATCGTGTTCCTCTCCTTCAAGGGCCTGGACCCCGACGGCACGGTGCACAAGGACTAGGTCCTGCAAGGCATACTCGACAGGTGAGTACGTATCCCGAAGTCCGCACCCTGCCCGTACCCGACGGTCTGGAGGGCGAGCGTGTCGACGCCGCCATTTCCCGGATGTTCGGTTTCTCCCGCACCAAGGCCGCTGACCTGGCAGCCGCCGGGAAGGTGCAGGTGGACGGCTCGGTCGTCGGGAAGTCCGAGCGGGTCCGGGGCGGTGCCTGGCTGGAAGTGGAGATGCCGCAGGCTCCCGCTCCGGTGCAGATCGTCGCCGAGCCCGTCGAGGGCATGGAGATCGTGCACGACGACGACGACATCGTCGTGATCGTGAAGCCGGTCGGGGTCGCCGCCCACCCGAGCCCCGGCTGGACCGGCACCACCGTCATCGGGGGTCTCGCCGCCGCCGGGTACCGGATCTCGACGTCCGGTGCCGCTGAGCGCCAGGGCATCGTCCACCGTCTCGACGTCGGCACCTCCGGCCTGATGGTCGTCGCCAAGTCCGAGCGGGCCTACACCCTGCTGAAGGCGCAGTTCCGCGACCGGGTCGTGGAGAAGAAGTACAACGCGCTGGTGCAGGGCCACCCGGACCCGATGAGCGGCACCATCGACGCCCCCATCGGGCGCCACCCCAACCACGACTACAAGTGGGCCGTCACGGCCGAGGGCAAGCCCTCCGTGACGCACTACGACCTCATCGAGGCATACCGCTCCGCCAGCCTCCTGGACATCAAGCTGGAGACCGGCCGTACGCACCAGATCCGGGTGCACATGTCCGCCCACCGCCACCCCTGTGTCGGTGACCTCACCTACGGCGCCGATCCGACGATGGCCAAGCGTCTCGGCCTGACCCGGCAGTGGCTGCACGCCGTCCGGCTCGGCTTCGAGCACCCGTCCGACGGCAGCTGGGTGGAGTTCACCAGCAGCTACCCGGACGACCTCCAGCAGGCCCTGGACAGGATCGCGGCGGAGAGCGAATGACCGGCACGCCCGCCCCGTACACCACGCGTACCGTCGTCGGCGAGCAGGACCTCGCGGCCTGCTTCCTGGTCCGCAAGGACGTCTTCGTCGGCGAGCAGGACGTGCCCGAGGAGATCGAGTACGACGAGTACGACGCGGTCGCCCTGCATGTCATCGCCGTCGCGGCGGACGGCTCGGCGCTGGGCACCGGGCGGCTGCTGCACGGCCCGGTCGCCGCGGCCAGGACCGGCGGCGACCCGGCCGTCGGTTCGCTCGGCAGGCTCGCGGTGACCAAGGAGGCACGCGGCCTCGGTGTCGGCGCGGCGCTGGTCCGGGCCATCGAGGACGCGGCCCGCGAGCTCGGTCTGGACGCCGTCGAGCTGCACGCCCAGACCCATGCGCTGGGCTTCTACGAGCGCCTCGGCTATGTGGCGTACGGCCCCGAGTTCCCGGACGCGGGCATCCCCCACCAGGCGATGCGCCGCGCGCTGCGGGGCTGAGAGCCCCGCCGGCCCGGCGGCTCAGCCGGGCGGGCCCCAGCGGGTCCACGTGCCGTTCGACGGCACATCGCGCGGGGCCGTGAGCGGGCGGCCCGAACCCTGCGGGGTGACCACCGCTGTGGAGCCGTGCGGCAGGGCGAGGGTGATCCGGCCCGGCCCGGTCTCCCGCCGGTGGAGCGGGCGCCCGTGCGCGTCCCGTACCTCGATCCGGCCCTTGACCGAGTGGTCCAGGGTCAGCGGTGCGCCCGCCTCGCTGTGCACCCGCACCCAGCGCGTAGCTCTCGCCGTCGCGGTGGGCGGCCGGGACGGAGGCCGGGAGGTTGTGCTCGAAGCGGCGGAAGGCGCCCGTCACCGAGTCGAGGTCGGGGTGGTTGGAGCCGTGGATGGGGGCCATGGGCGGATGTTCCGGCAGCGGCTGTGAAGACGAAATGCCTTCGGGAGAACGCGGTTACGTGGTCTCTCCTGCCAGTCATGTATGTGGTGACAGCTCTGGTCCTTGAATCGCGCACGCCGCATACTGCCCGCCCCGAGGGAGCAGCGGAAGGGGGCGACCGGATAGACATCGGAGGAATGCCGGTCAGGGTGGCGGGAATGAGGGGGTGTTGTCTGGATTGCGGGCCTTGCGTGGCAGGCTTTGACCCCAGATCCGCCGATCGTGGAGATCGGCGCCCCGCGCTCCGGAAGGCACCTCGTGGACCAAATGGCACTGCTCCTCCTGCTGTTGCTCGGGGCTGTGGTCACGGTGCCGCTGGGGGAGCGTCTCGGGCTGCCGGCGCCGGTGCTGATGACGCTCGCCGGGGTCGGTATGGCGTTCCTCAGCTTCGTACCGAATGTGGACATCCCGCCCGAGATCATCCTTCCGGCGCTGCTGCCGCCGCTGCTCTACGCCTCCGTGCAGCGAACCTCCTGGCGGCAGTTCGCCGCCAATAAACGACCGATCTTTCTGCTGGCCGTGGCGCTTGTCTTCGTCACGACGGCCGCCGTCGCCGCGGTCGCCAATGCGATCGTCCCCGGGCTGCCCATCGCCGCTGCCGTGGCGCTCGGCGCGCTCGTTGCCCCGCCCGACCCGGTCGCGGCGACGGCCGTCGCCGGTTCGGTCGGGCTGCCGCGCAGGCTCGTCTCCATCCTGGAGGGCGAGGGGCTGTTCAACGACGTGACCGCGATCGTCCTCTACCACGTGGCGATCGCCGCCGCGGTGAGCGGGAGCTTCTCGCTGCCGGAGGCCTTCGGGCTGCTGTTCCTCTCCGCGGTGGTGGCCGTGGTGGTGGGGCTGGTGCTCGGCTGGCTCACCATCAAGCTCATGGGTCTGCTCGGCGACGCCACGCTCCAGGTCGGACTCACCCTGCTGGTGCCGTTCGTGAGCTATGTGCTCGCGGAGGAGCTGAAGGGCTCGGGCGTCCTCGCCGTCCTGACCACCGCCCTCTTCCTCGCCGAGCACACCGCCGATGCCGATGACGTCCTCGGCCGGCTCACCGGCCGTACCTTCTGGGAGATCGTCGACACTCTCGTCACCGGGGTCGCCTTCGGGCTGATCGGCCTCGAACTGCACAACGCGTTCGGCACCGCGGACGGCCGCGAACTCCAGATGCTGGGCTGGGGACTTGTCGTGGTCGTGGTCGTCGTCGGCGTACGGCTGCTGTATCTGCTGCCAGCCACTTGGCTCGCCAAGCGGCTGCACACCCGGCGCGACGTCAGCGAGGAGATCCCGACCAGCTGGCGGGAGACCGTCGTCATGTGGTGGGCCGGGATGCGCGGAGTGGCCTCGGTCGCGCTGGCACTCGCGATCCCGCTGAAGACGGACGACGGGAAACCGTTCCCGGGCCGCGACGAGATCGTCTTCATCGCCTTCGCGGTGATCATGGCCACGCTCGTCATCCAGGGACTCACCCTGCCCTGGCTGGTCCGCAAGCTCCGGGTCAAGGCGGACACGGACGCCGAGGAGGCGCTGGAGAAGGACCTCGCGATCCGCGCCGCGAAGGCCGCGAAGCAGCGCCTCAAGGAGATCCAGGAGGTCGAGGAGTTCCCGGACGAGGTCACCGAGCGGCTGCAGCGGCTGGCGTACGACGTGGGGGCGCGGATCAGCCCCGACATGGTCGACGACGAGCGCCGCGAGGCGTACGCGAAGCGGGCCGAGCGCTTCAGGGCGGTCAGCCGCGTCCAGCGCGAGATGATGTCGGCCGCCCGCCACGCGGTGCTGTCGGCCCGCAACGAGGCGGGGACGGACCCGGAGATCGTCGACCGGGTGCTGCGACAGCTGGACGTCCGCAGCCTGCGGTGAGGCCGGGCCCCGTCAGCCGCGTCCCGTGCGGGGGGACCGGTCCCGGTCCGACGGCTTCTCGTTCACCGGGCGGGACGGATGCGGCCACCCGTCGTCCGGCGCGAGCACCGCGGGCGCCGTCGCGATCCTCGGCAGCGCGTACGGATGGTGGTCGCGCAGCCAGCCGATGAGCTGCTCCCGTACGGCACAGCGCACCGTCCAGATGTCGCCCGAGTCCTTCGCCGTGACCACCGCGCGGACCAGGATCGTCGACGGTGTGGTGTCGGTGACGGCGAGGGACCAGTCACGGCCGTCCCAGGCGGCGCACTCGCCCAGGATGTCCCGCAGCTGCTCGCGCATCTCGGCGACCGGGGCGGAATGGTCGAGATGGAAGAAGACCGAACCGGTCATCTGCGCGCCGCCGCGCGACCAGTTCTCGAACGGCTTGCTGGTGAAGTACGAGACCGGCATCGTGATCCGCCGCTCGTCCCAGGTCCGTACCGCGAGGAAGGTCAGCGTGATCTCCTCGATCGTGCCCCACTCGCCGTCCACCACCACCGTGTCACCGATGCGCACCATGTCGCCGAACGCGATCTGCAGCCCTGCGAAGAGATTGCCGAGCGTCGACTGGGCGGCCACACCCGCGACGATGCCGAGCACACCGGCCGAGGCCAGCATCGAGGTGCCGAACGTCCGCATCGCCGGGAACGTCAGGAGCATCGCGCCGGCGGCGACCGTCGCCACGATCGCGGTGAGCACCCGCTGGATCAGCGTCACCTGGGTACGGACCCGTCGCACTCGCGCCGGATCGGGGGTGTTCGCGGCGTACCTCGCGTAGAGCGAATCGACTACGGCCGTCGCGATCCGCACCACCAGCCAGGCCGAGGCCCCGATCAGCACCAGGGTCAGGACCTGGCCGATCCCGGTCCGATGGTCCTTGATCATCTCCAGCCGGGCGTGGGTGTACGAGCCCCGCAGCAGCGCCGCGCACAGCGTCAGCTGGAGCGGAACCCGGCAGCGTCGCAGCAGCCCCCACAGCGGGGTGTCGCGGTGCCGGCCGTCGGCCCGTCTGAGCAGCAGATCCACCAGCGCGCCGACCAGCAGCGTGATCACGACCGAGCCGCCGACGACGATCAGCGGGCGCAGTATGTTCTCCATCCCGTCGTTCTCCATGTCCCCGACCGTAGCTGGCACCATGGGACCCATGAACATCATGCTTTTCCACTCGACGTACGGTCTGCGCCCCGCGGTGCATGCCGCGGCCGGCCGGCTGCGCGCCGCCGGGCACGAGGTGCAGGTGCCCGATCTCTTCGAGGGGCGCACGTTCGAAACCGTCGAGGAGGGCCTGGCCTTCAAGGAAGAGGTGGGCAAGGACGAACTGCTCAAGCGGGCCGTGCTGGCCGCCGCGCCCTACTCGGACCGGGGCCTGGTGTACGCGGGCTTCTCGTTCGGCGCCGCCACCGCGCAGACCCTGGCGCTCGGTGACGAGAAGGCCCGCGGCCTGCTGATGTTCCACGGCACCTCGGACATCGCCGAGAACGCGTCCGTGGACGAGCTGCCCGTACAGCTGCACGTCGCCGACCCGGACCCGTTCGAGACGCACGACTGGCTGAACTCCTGGTATCTGCGGATGCAGCGGACCGGCGCCGATGTCGAGGTCTACCGCTACCCGGGCGCGGGCCATCTCTTCACCGACGCCGAACTGCCCGACTTCGACCAGGCGTCGGCCGAGCTGGCCTGGAAGGTCGCGCTCGGCTTCCTCGCCACGCTGTGACCGCGCGAAGGGCCCCGCACCGCGCGGGGCCCTTCGTACGGACGGGACGGATCAGCCCCGGTAGGCGATCCAGCTGTCGCTCATCCGCTGCACCTGGCCAGCGGTGAACTGGGTCATGCACGCGTCGTACGTGTAGTCCATGAAGTTGTGGATCGGGTCGACCCCGGTCTTGTTGGTGCAGGTGTCACGCCCGGCCGGGCACTCGTACGCGGGGCTCTTCTCGGCCGGGGTGTCGGCGACGTAGTCACCGTTGCCGTTACAGCCGCCCTGGAACGTGTGGTAGAGCCCCATCCAGTGGCCGACCTCGTGGGTGGCGGTGTCGCCCTCGTTGTAGTTGGCCGCGGAGCCGCCGGGCAGCGAGGCGTCGAGCATGACCACGCCGTCGTCCGAGGGGTTGGACTTGTACGAGCTGGGGAAGGTGGCCCAGCCCAGCAGGCCGCCGCCGAGGTCGGCGGTGTAGATGTTGAGGGCGTTCGCGCCGCCCTTGCGCAGCGAGGACTTCATGGCCTTCTCGGCGGCGGAGCCCGGGGAGACGCCGTTGTACCAGGAGCTGTTGTCCGTGTAGTCCGTGCCGGCCAGCGTGAACTGGAAGCCGGAGTCCGTGTTGCCCGAGCCCTGTCCGCCGTAGGCGGCGTTCAGGACGCTCATCTGGCTGCTGATCGCGGACGCGCTGAGCTTGCCGGTCGTCCCGGAGTGCACGACGTGGAAGTACACCGGGATCGTGGCGCCCGCGGCGAGCGAGGAGCCGCTGAGCCGGCGGTCCGCGAGTCTCTGCTTCAACTGCGCGTCCATGGCCTTGGCCTGGGTCGCGGTGAGCTCATTGGGGTCGTCGGTGTGGGCGGCGCCCGAGGGGCGGGCCTCGCGGGCCGTGGCACTGGTGCCCGCGTCGTCCGCGCACTTCTGGGCGGATGACGCGGAGACCTTGGAGGCGGCCGCAGCGGTGGAGCCGGAAGGAGCGGAGAGCGGTGCCAAGGCCAGGGTTCCGGCCAGGACGGCGGTGCCGATCGCACGGTTACGCATACGCGGCGATATACGGGCAAGAGCGCGCACAGGGACTCCTTGCGGATGTGTGGGAGAGGCATTTCCTCACCCGCCGCCGGGAGATTACGTGCGCATGTCAGCCTTCGAGGAGGAATGATCAAGCCCAATCAGGCATTCGCCAAAGGGTAGAAACCGGAAGAAATCTTTCTTGGTGTTTCAGAGTTTGAGATGGCGACGTAACCGTAGGCGTTGCCCCGGCGGGTGGTGTGTCCCCATTCGGGCCCTGGGACACGCCACCCGCCGTAGCGATGTAATGCACCGTCAACATATGCGGGAGTGGCTGAAAATGATCCCTCAGTGCACTGGGCGGTCCACCCGCTCGACCTTCTGCGTCCCGCTGAGCGTCCGGTACGAACGCGTCCAGGCGGCGGTCGCGTCCCGCTTCGTCCGGTCGGAGACCGCGTAGTAGTCCATCTGTGAGCGCTCGGCGGTCACATCGAGGACGCCGTAGCCGTGCGAGTCCATGTCCACCCACTTCACATGGCGGTTGGCGGCCTTGACCGCGGCGGCCGCGACCAGCGAGACCGTCTGCGGCGCCACATGCAGGATGTCGTCGATGTTGTCCGAGGTCACCGACGTCACCACGAACTCGGTGGCGGCCGATCCGGAGAGCGGATACGTGGCCGCCTTCGCCGGTACGTCATTGGCCCAGGCCATGTGGATGTCGCCGGTCAGGAAGACGGTGTTGGTGATCGACCGGTCCCGCAGATGCGAGATCAGCTCCTTGCGGTCGTCCGTGTAGCCGTCCCACTGGTCGACGTTGACGGCCAGCCCTTCCTTGGGCAGCCCCAGCAACTCGGCCAGCGGTTCCAGCAGATGGGCGGGTACGGAGCCGAACGCGACCGGCGAGATCATCACCGAGGTGCCGACCAGCTGCCAGGTGGCGTCCGAGCCGGCCAGCCCCGACTTCAGCCAGTCCAGCTGTGCCCGGCCGGTGATGGTGCGTTCCGGGTCGTCGACCGAGCCACTGCCGATCGACGCCTGTTGGGAGCGGAAGCTGCGCAGATCGAGGAGGTGGAGATCGGCCAGGTCGCCGAAGCGCAGCCGCCGGTAGACGGTGCCCTCGGTGGAGGTGCGGACCGGCATCCACTCGAAGTACGCCTGCTTGGCGCCCGCCACCCGGTCGGCCCAGGAGCCCTCCGTGCCCGGCGTGTGGTTCTCGGCCCCGCCCGACCAGGCGTCGTTGGCGAACTCGTGGTCGTCCCAGATCGCGATCAACGGGTGCGTGGCGTGCAGGGTCTGGAGGTCGGTGTCCGTCTTGTACGTGCCGTGCCGGGTGCGGTAGTCGGCGAGGGTGAGGATCTCGTGTTTCGGCTCGTGCGGCCGTACGACGTACTTCGCGTCCGGGTAACTGCCCGACGCGTACTCGTAGATGTAGTCGCCGAGATGCAGGACCGCGTCGAGGTCGGCGCGCGCGGCGAGGTGGCGGTACGGGGAGAAGTACCCGGCCTCCCAGTTGGCGCACGAC
Source organism: Streptomyces sp. NPDC006510 (assembly GCF_040611955.1). NCBI lineage: Bacteria > Bacillati > Actinomycetota > Actinomycetes > Kitasatosporales > Streptomycetaceae > Streptomyces > Streptomyces sp. NPDC006510. The sequence goes on from NZ_JBEXPH010000060.1 coordinate 16,872, forward strand.
ACCACCCCGAACCGCACACCGGGCATGGCGGCCCCGGCTGCGGGGGCCGTCCGGGTGCGGCCGGCCGGTGAGACGGTCCGGGCGGCGTCGCCCACCGAGAAGCGGAACCAGTACGCGGTGGCGGGGGCCAGGCCCCGCACATCGGCCTTGACCGTGTGGTCGGACGAGGCCTTCGCGACGGTGGTGCCCTGCGCGACGACCCGGGCGAAGTCCTTGTCCTCGGCGACCTCCCAGCGCACCGCCGTATCGGAGCCGAGGCCCGAACCGGGCACCGCGTCGGGGGTCGGGGTGACGCGCGTCCAGAGCAGGATGCCGTTGGGGAGGGGGTCGCCGGAGGCGACGCCGTGCAGGAAGGCGGGGCCGTCCGCGGCGCGTGCGGTGGCGGCGGAGCCCAGCACAGGGGCCGCGACGGCGGTGGCGGCAGCGGCCCTGACGACCGTGCGGCGGCTGGGGGCGGAAAGCGGTGAGGAGTGCTGTCGACTGGTCACGGACAAAAATCCTACTGGCGGGTAAAGCGAACGGGCAGGCGAACAAAGGAAGTTCGCCTGCCCGTCGGGGAGCCGCTGCCGGAATGTGACCGGCCGGTCAGCCCTTCAGCGCGGCCGTGATCGCGGTGTTGAAGTCGTCCACCGTCATCGGAGCGTTCTCGCTCTTCCCGTCGGTGAGCGCCTTGCCGTCCATCTTCAGCGTCGGGGTGCCCCTCACGCCGCTCTTTTCGAACGCCTCGGACATCTTCATCGCCCAGCTGTCGAACGTGCCGTCCTTGACGTTCTTCTGGAAGGCGGCGTTGCCCTTGAGCGCGTCCACCGAGTCGGCGATCTTGATCAGGTAGGAGTCGTCCTTGAACTTGTCGACCGTCTCCTCCGGGTGGTACTTCGCGGAGTAGAGCGCGGCCTTGTAGTCGAGGAAGGCCTCCGGGCTGACATCGAGCGCGGCGCCGAGCGCGCTCAGCGCGTTCTTCGAGCCCTCGCCGCCGGCCATGTCGTCGATGAACGTGGCACCGATGTACTTGATCTTGTACTTCCCGGCGTCGACGTCCTTGTGCACCGTCTCGCCGATGGCCTGCTCGAACGTTCCGCAGATCGGGCAGCGCGAGTCCTCGTACAGCTCCAGGGTCTTCTTGGCGGTCGACTTGCCGATGACGACGGTGGTGCCGTTGTCGCCCGAGGTGTTCTTGGGCGCGGTCACGTTCTTCGCGTCCTTGGCCGCCTCCCAGTGGGACGGCTTGTTCAGCTGCATGACACCCCAGGTGGCGGCACCCACGACGGCCAGCACGCCGACGATCGAGACGCCGACGATGATCTGCCGGCGGGCCTTGTCCTTCTTGGCCTGGCGCTCGCGCTCGGCGCGCAGCCGCTCGCGGGCCGCTGCCTTGTTGGCCTGGCTGTTGCGCTTGCTCATGTCTGTATCTCCATGGTGTGAGTGGTACGTCGTCGGGGAGGTGCGTGCTCAGGCGAAGGCGCGTGCCCAGCGCGGCGGTCCCCTCCGTCCCACGGAGTGAACGAGCAGACGGGCGTGTACGAGCAGGTGCGGGCCGTGTCCGGCGGGCCGCACCCGGCGGCGTACCCGGCGGCCGGCCGTACCGACCACGGCGACCGCGATCAGCAGCGGCCGGAACGCCAGGACGGCCACCGCCTCCAGCAGGCCGGCCAGCGCGGACTCGCCCCGCCGGAGCCAGGCCGCGGCGAGCAGGCCGACCGTCACATGGGCGCCGAGCAGCAGCCACGGCACCGCGGGGCCGGGCGAGGCCAGCAGCGCGGCCGTCGTGTGCCCGGCATCGGTCACCGAGGCGAGCGGGGTGCCGACGTCACCGGCCCCGGCCGCACCGGTGCCGAACTCGCCGCCGCACAGCACATCGACGCCGACCGAACGCAGCGGCCCCGCGATCGGGCCGCCGGCCGCGCCGTAACAGAGGTGCTGACCGGTGGTGAAGACGGTGTCGGCGGCCAGCTCCAGCGGGACCAGCAGCCCGGCGATCGCCCCGAAACCGCGCTCCCGGCCGGCCAGCGCGTACGCCACGGCGAAGACCGCGCCGGCCAGCACGGCGACGGCGGTCAGCGGCAGCGGGACCCGGGAGAGCAGCACATGGGACGCAGCGGAGAGCGTCACGACGAGCGCCGTGAAAAGCGCCGCGCGAACGACTCTGAGCTGCGTCCCGGATATGTCCATCGCCGAGGAGTGTCGCATGCCTACCTGTAAGTGACCCCTGAAGGGCGGGCCTACAGCCCCGGAATGCGGCCGTTGCGGAAGAGATCCACGAAGATCTGGTGGTCGGCGCGGGCCCGGGAGCCGTAGCCGTGGGCGAAGTCCACCAGCAGACCGGCGAAGCCCTCCTCGTCGGCCGCGATCGCCGCGTCGATCGCCCGCTCGGTGGAGAACGGCACCAGCGAGTGGCCGCTCTCGTCGTCCGCCGCGGAGTGCATCGTCGCCGTCGCCCGGCCGAGATCGGCGACGACCGCCGCGATCTCCTCCGGCTCGTCGATGTCGGACCAGTCCAGATCGACCGCGTACGGAGACACCTCGGCGACCAGCTGGCCCGCCCCGCCCAGCTCGGTCCAGCCGAGCCACGGGTCGGCGTGCGCCTGGAGGGCGCGCTGCGAGATCACGGTGCGGTGGCCCTCGTGCTGGAAGTACTCGCGCACCGCCGCGTCGGTGACGTGCCGGGAGACCGCGGGTGTCTGCGCCTGCTTGAGGTAGATCACCACATCGTTCTCCAGGGCGTCGCTGTTGCCCTCAAGAAGGATGTTGTACGAGGGCAGCCCGGCCGAACCGATGCCGATGCCGCGACGGCCGACGACATCCTTCACCCGGTAGGAGTCGGGGCGGGTCAGGCTCGACTCCGGCAGCGTCTCCAGATAGCCGTCGAAGGCGGCCAGCACCTTGTAGCGCGTCGCCGCGTCCAGATCGATCGAGCCGCCGCCCGGCGCGAACCGGCGCTCGAAGTCCCGGATCTCCGTCATCGAGTCCAGCAGCGAGAACCGGGTCAGCGACCGGGCGTCGCGCAGCGCGTCCAGCAGCGGGCCCTCGGCCGTGTCCAGCGTGAAGGGCGGCACCTCGTCGTTCTTCGCGCCCGTCGCCAGCGCGTGGATCCGCTCGCGGTAGGCCGCCGCGTAGACCCGGACCAGCTCGGTGATCTGGTCGTCGCTCAGCGCCTTCGCGTACCCGATCAGCGCGACGGAGGCGGCGAACCGCTTGAGGTCCCAGGTGAACGGGCCGACGTACGCCTCGTCGAAGTCGTTCACGTTGAAGACCAGCCGGCCGTTGGCGTCCATGTACGTGCCGAAATTCTCGGCGTGCAGATCGCCGTGGATCCACACCCGGCCGGTCCGCTCGTCCAGGTACGGGCCGCCGTGCCGCTCCCGCTCCAGGTCGTTGTAGAACAGGCACGCCGTGCCCCGGTAGAAGGCGAACGCAGATCCCGCCATCTTGCGGAACTTGACCCGGAAGGCAGCCGGATCGGCGGCCAGCAGCTCCCCGAACGCGGTGTCGAAGACCTCAAGAATCTGCTCCCCGCGCTGCGCTGCGCCGGTCTGCGCTTCCGACATCTCTGGGTGCCTCCTGGTACCTGACGTGCATGACAGACGTGCATGACAAATGGGACGGGCGTCCCAGCCCTTCAACGCGCGACCGTACCGGGGAGTGCCCGTCGCCCGGCACCTCGGAGACGTAGACTTCCACGCTGTCCCCCAAAACCGTCATCGTCCGTTTCCCGGAGGCACAGCGCCGTGACCAAGCCGCCCTTCACGCACCTTCACGTCCACACCCAGTACTCGCTGCTGGACGGTGCCGCGCGGCTCAAGGACATGTTCGCTGCCTGTAATGAGATGGGCATGTCGCACATCGCGATGACGGACCACGGCAACCTGCACGGGGCGTACGACTTCTTCCACTCGGCGCAGAAGGCGGGCGTCACGCCGATCATCGGCATCGAGGCATACGTCGCCCCGGAGTCGCGCAAGCACAAGCGGAAGATCCAGTGGGGTCAGCCGCACCAGAAGCGCGACGACGTGTCGGGTTCGGGTGGTTACACCCACAAGACGATCTGGGCGTCGAACGCGACGGGCCTGCACAACCTCTTCAGGCTGTCCTCGGACGCGTACGCGGAGGGCTGGCTGCAGAAGTGGCCGCGCATGGACAAGGAGACCATCGCCCAGTGGTCCGAGGGCCTGATCGCGTCCACCGGCTGCCCCTCGGGCGAGGTGCAGACCCGGCTGCGGCTCGGCCAGTTCGACGAGGCGGTCCAGGCCGCCTCCGACTACAAGGACATCTTCGGCGAGGGCAAGTACTTCCTGGAGCTGATGGACCACGGCATCGAGATCGAGCGCCGGGTCCGTGACGGGCTCCTCGAAATCGGCAAGAAGCTGAACATCCCGCCGCTGGTGACCAACGACTCGCACTACACCTACGCGCACGAGGCCACCGCGCACGACGCCCTGCTCTGCATCCAGACCGGGAAGAACCTCTCCGACCCGGACCGCTTCCGCTTCGACGGCACCGGCTACTACCTCAAGACGACCGACGAGATGTACGCCGTCGACTCCTCCGACGCCTGGCAGGAGGGCTGCGCCAACACCCTGCTGGTCGCGCAGCAGATCGACACCACCGGCATGTTCGAGAAGCGCGACCTGATGCCGAAGTTCGACATCCCGGACGGCTACACGGAGATCACCTGGTTCCAGGAAGAGGTCCGCGTCGGGATGAACCGGCGCTTCCCGGGCGGTGTCCCCGAGGACCGGCAGAAGCAGGTCGAGTACGAGATGGACATCATCATCCAGATGGGGTTCCCGGGGTACTTCCTGGTCGTCGCCGACTTCATCATGTGGGCGAAGAACAACGGCATCGCGGTCGGCCCCGGCCGAGGTTCCGCCGCCGGTTCGATCGTGGCGTACGCGATGGGCATCACCGACCTCGACCCGATCGAGCACGGACTTATCTTCGAGCGGTTCCTCAACCCCGAGCGCGTCTCCATGCCCGATGTCGACATCGACTTCGACGAGCGCCGGCGCGTCGAAGTGATCAGGTACGTGACGGAGAAGTACGGCGCCGACAAGGTCGCCATGATCGGCACGTACGGAAAGATCAAGGCGAAGAACGCCATCAAGGACTCCGCCCGGGTCCTCGGCTACCCCTACGCGATGGGCGACCGGCTCACCAAGGCCATGCCCGCCGACGTCCTCGGCAAGGGCATCGACCTCAACGGCATCACCGACCCCAAGCACCCGCGCTACAGCGAGGCGGGCGAGATCCGGGGGATGTACGAGAACGAGCCGGACGTCAAGAAGGTCATCGACACCGCGAAGGGCGTCGAGGGCCTGGTCCGGCAGATGGGCGTGCACGCCGCCGGCGTCATCATGTCCAGCGAGCCGATCGTCGACCACGCCCCGATCTGGGTGCGGCACACCGACGGCGTCACCATCACGCAGTGGGACTACCCGCAGTGCGAGTCGCTCGGCCTGCTGAAGATGGACTTCCTGGGCCTGCGCAACCTCACCATCATGGACGACGCCGTGAAGATGGTGGAGTCCAACAAGGGCGTCAAGCTGGACCTGCTCGGCCTCCCGCTGGACGACGCCAAGACGTACGAGATGCTCTGCCGCGGTGACACGCTCGGCGTGTTCCAGTTCGACGGCGGTCCGATGCGCTCCCTGCTGCGCCAGATGCAGCCCGACAACTTCGAGGACATTTCCGCCGTCTCGGCCCTGTACCGGCCGGGCCCGATGGGCATGAACTCGCACACGAACTACGCCGAGCGCAAGAACGGCCGCCAGGAGATCACTCCGATCCACCCGGAGCTGGAGGAGCCCCTCAAGGAGGTCCTCGGCCTCACCTACGGCCTGATCGTGTACCAGGAGCAGGTGCAGAAGGCCGCCCAGATCGTCGCCGGCTACTCGCTCGGCGAGGCCGACATCCTGCGCCGTGTGATGGGCAAGAAGAAGCCCGAGGAGCTGGCGAAGAACTTCGTCCTCTTCGAAGCGGGGGCCAAGGAGAAGGGCTTCTCCGACGCCGCGATCAAGGCCCTGTGGGACGTGCTGGTCCCGTTCGCCGGATACGCGTTCAACAAGGCGCACTCCTCCGCGTACGGCCTGGTCACCTACTGGACCGCGTACCTCAAGGCGAACTACCCCGCCGAGTACATGGCGGCGCTGCTGACCTCGGTCAAGGACGACAAGGACAAGTCGGCCGTCTACCTCAACGAGTGCCGTCGCATGGGCATCAAGGTGCTGCCGCCCAATGTGAACGAGTCCCTGTCGAACTTCGCCGCCCAGGGCGACGACGTGATCCTCTTCGGCCTCACCGCCGTGCGCAACGTCGGCCAGAACGTCGTCGACTCGATCATCCGGTGCCGCAAGGCGAAGGGGAAGTACAGCTCCTTCCCCGACTTCCTGGACAAGGTCGAAGCGGTCGTCTGCAACAAGCGCACCGTCGAATCGCTGATCAAGGCCGGCGCCTTCGACGAGATGGGCCACACCCGCAAGGGCCTGGTGGCCCACCACGAACCGATGATCGACAACGTGGTGCAGGTCAAGCGCAAGGAGGCCGAGGGGCAGTTCGACCTCTTCGGCGGCATGGGCGAGGAGGAGAGCGACGAGCCGGGCTTCGGGCTCGATGTGGAGTTCTCCGACATCGAGTGGGAGAAGTCCTACCTGCTGGCCCAGGAGCGCGAGATGCTCGGCCTGTACGTCTCCGACCACCCGCTCTTCGGTCTGGAACACGTGCTGTCCGACAAGGCCGACTCCTCGATCTCCCAGCTGACCGGCGGCGAGCACGCCGACGGCGCCATCGTCACCGTCGGCGGCATCATCTCCGGCCTCCAGCGCAAGATGACCAAGCAGGGCAACGCCTGGGCCATCGCCACCGTCGAGGACCTGGCCGGTTCCATCGAGTGCATGTTCTTCCCGGCCACCTACCAGCTGGTCTCCACCCAGCTCGTCGAGGACACCGTCGTCTTCGTCAAGGGCCGCCTCGACAAGCGGGAGGACGTGCCGCGGCTGGTCGCCATGGAGATGCAGGTCCCCGACATCTCCTCGGCCGGCACCAACGCCCCCGTGGTGCTGACCATCCCCACCGTCAAGATCACCCCGCCGATGGTCAGCCGCCTCGGCGAGGTCCTCAGCAGCCACCGCGGCGACACCGAGGTGCGGATCAAGCTCCAGGGTCCCCGCAAGACCACGGTGCTCCGGCTCGACCGGCACCGGGTCAAGCCCGACCCGGCGCTCTTCGGCGACCTGAAGGTGCTGCTCGGCCCGTCCTGCCTGGCCGGCTGATCCGGCTCTCCCGCAGACGTACGAGAGGGGCGCCCCGCGAAAGCGGGAGCGCCCCTCTCGGCTACCCGGCCCGCGACCGGACCGGAGACATCTCCGGTCAGTTGTGGCCGAAGCGCCGCTGGTGCTTACGGGCAACATCAGCAGGGCTGCCCTGGGCCTGCGACTGAGGCTGTATCTGAGACTCGTACGCGGTCGTCTTGGTCTCTTCCGCGCCGCGCTCCGGACCGGACGCGCGGTTCTGCCGGCTGCCCTGCTTGCGGTTCTTGTTCTTGGCCATGGTGTTCCTCCTGTGGGGACTCTCGGGGCCAGGACCGCGTTCAGATTCACATAGCGGGGTAAACCATGCATGTTGGATCATTACCGTGCGTAGTGGGGGTGCATGGTGCGTCGTTTTCCGGATCCGCCACGCCGATGATCGAGTTCCGGACGTCAACCCCTGCGCGGTCGGGCAGACTCGAAGGAAACCCTTGGCAAAGACCGCACCCGAACTTCTGGAAGAGGGTGGATCGCGTGGACCGTTGCGTCGTCCTGGTGGACGCCGGCTACTTGCTGGGCGCAGCCGCGAGCCTGCTGGCCGGAGAGCCCGCCCGTTCCCGCATCACGGTCGACCACGCGGCCCTCATCCGGGGCCTGCGCGAGCGGGCCGAGGCCGATACGCAGCAGCCGCTGCTGCGGATCTACTGGTTCGACGGAGCCCCCGACCGCGTGCCGCAGCCCGAGCACCGCAGGCTGCGTGTGATGCCCCGGGTGACCGTCCGCCTCGGCGCCCTGACCCGGAGCGACGGGCGCTGGGCACAGAAGGGCGTCGACGCCGCGATGCACGCCGAGCTCACCGAACTGGCCAGGAACCGGGCCTGCTCCGACGTGGTGCTGGTGACCGGCGACGGCGATCTGCTGCCCGGTCTGATGTCCGCCAAGGAGCACGGAGTCGCCGTCCATCTGTGGGCCGTCCAGGCCGCCGACGGCGACTACAACCAGTCCGAGGACCTGGTGGCCGAGGCCGATGAACGAAGGGTGCTCGACCGGGCCTGGATCACCCAGGCCGTACGGCCCAAGGAGACCGGCGGCGTCTGCGCCCCGCAGCCCGTGCCCCGCCCGGAGATCGCCGCGATTCTCTCGGCGCCGCTGCCCGAGGCCGCCCTCGCCGCCTCCGCCGAGCGGGCCTCGGAGGCCCAGGCGGCAGCCGCCGCCAACGGCGCCGTGGCACCGCCCGAGGAGAGCGCCGCCACCGACCGGCCCGTACCCGGCGGCAAGGCCGTCCCCACCCCCAAGGACCTGGCGGGCAGCCTGCGCGGCCCCGGCGCCCAGCCCGACCGGCACCTCCCGCAGCCGTCGCCCGCCGGCGCGACCCTGCGCTGGTCCTCCGACAAGAGCTGGGCGGAGCGCGGCGGACCGCTGGGCGAGCCCGCCGAGACCGCCTCGCTGCCGACGCTGGCCCAGCTCACCAGCGCCGAGCAGCGCTGGGCGGACCGCGAGGAGGACATCACCACCGTCGGCGGTGACCCCTTCGAGGTGGGCCAGGTATTCGCCCGTCGCTGGATGGAGCGACTGCCGGAGACCGTCCACCTGCAGAAGCTGTCGACCATGTATCCGCGCATCCCGCACCGCATCGACGGCGAACTGCTGCGCTACGCGGCACGGTTCGGCCTGCTCGCCCACAAGGACGACCAGATCGACGAGCACGACCGCTACGCGATCCGGGCGGGATTCTGGCGGGAGATCGATGTACGGGCCGCGGCCGAGCAGACCCCCGCCGCGGATCGGACGACCCCGTCCGTCGGCTGACCGCGCAGCGGAGCCGCGGGCGGACGAACCGGCCGCCGATCACCGCGTCGGCGCCCGGCCGCCGTGGCCCCGGACGCGATCCGGGGCCTCCGACCCCGTACCCTCGTACCTCGTGAGTACGGGCACAGCACAGGCGCAGCCGGCGACCGGGACCGTGTGCGCGGTGCGTGATCTGGTCAAGACCTATCCCGCAGCCCGCGGCCGCCGCGGCACACCCGCCGCACCCGAGGTACGCGCCACCGACGGGATCAGCCTGGATGTGCGGCGCGGCGAGATCTTCGGCCTCCTCGGCCCCAACGGCGCCGGGAAGTCCACCCTCGTACGGCAGCTCACCGGCCTGATGCGCCCCGATTCCGGCAGCGTCACCGTGCTGGGCCACGATCTCGTACGTCATCCGGAGCGCGCCTCCCGGCTGATCGGCTACCTCGGGCAGGAGTCCACCGCCCTCGACGAGCTGACCGTGTCGCTCGCCGCCGAGACCACCGGACGGCTGCGCGGCCTCGCGGCGGCGGATGCCCGCGCCGAGCGGGACGCCGTACTCGACGAGCTCGGCCTCACCGGGATCGCGGGACGCCCCCTGAAGAAGCTCTCCGGCGGGCAGCGGCGGCTCGCCTGCTTCGCCGCCGCGCTGGTCGGCGAGCGGCCGGTGCTGGTGCTGGACGAGCCGACGACCGGCATGGACCCCGTCGCGCGGCGCGCCGTCTGGGCCGCCGTGGACCGGCGCCGGGCCGAGCGCGGCACGACGGTGCTGCTCGTCACCCACAACGTCATCGAGGCCGAGACGGTCCTCGACCGGGTCGCCGTGATCGAACGCGGCAAGGTCATCGCCTGCGACACGCCGACCGGGCTCAAGGAGCGTGTCGCGGGCGAGGTCCGGGTCGAGCTGGTGTGGCGCGAGCGGGCGCCGCTGGACGTCCCCGAAGTGGCCGCGCTGCGCGGCGCGGCCCAGGAGTCCGGGCGGCGCTGGGTGCTGCGGCTCGGCCCCGACGCGGCGCGGGTGGCGGTCGCCGCGGTGACCGGCGGCGCGGCCTTCGCCGCACTCGACGACTTCACGCTGGCGACGCCCAGCCTGGAGGACGTCTATCTCGCGCTCGGCGGGGACGCGGCCAAGGGGCTGGTGAAGGCATGACCGCGGTGAGCGGGACGACCGGGTGCGGGTGCGCGGCCGGGCCGGGAGCGAACAGGAGCAGCGCCAGGTGACGAGCATCGTTCCCGCGCACGCGGTGACCGGATCCGTCCGGGCCGCGGAGGACGGCCGTGCCGGTCCCCTCGGCGACGGCGCCGGCGTCGGCGTCGGCCGGGAGGGGGCGGCGCCCGCGCCGCTCGCACCGCGGGCCCGGCTGTTCCCTTCGCTCGCGGCCGTCTACCGCGCCCAGCTGTCCAGGGCCAGGGTCGCCCGGATCCCGCTGCTCTTCGTCGCGACCTTCCAGTCGGTCGGGATCATGGTGCTGATGCGCGGGGTCGTCGACGGCGGTTCCGAGGCGCGGGCCGTCGTCGCCGGCTCCAGCGTCCTCGTCGTGGCCTTCGTGGCGCTCAATCTCCTCGCCCAGTACTTCGGGCAGCTGCGGGCCGGCGGCGGGCTCGACCACTACGCCACCCTGCCGGTGCCGCCCGCCGCGGTGGTGCTCGGCGCGGCCGGGGCGTACGCCTCCTTCACCGTGCCCGGCACGATCGTCACGGCCGTGGCCGGCAGCGTGCTGTTCGGGCTGCCGCTGACGCATCTGTGGGTGCTCGTCGCCGTCATCCCGCTCTCCGGGGCGGCGCTCTCCGGGCTGGGCGCGGCGCTGGGGCTGCTCGCGCCCCGGCAGGAGCTGGCCACGCTGCTCGGCCAGCTGGGCATGTCGGCGGCGCTGCTGCTCGGTGTGCTCCCGGCCGACCGGCTGCCGACGCCGGTCGGCTGGGCGCGCGATCTGCTGCCCTCGACCTACGGCGTCGAGGCGCTCTCGCGGTCCTTCGGCGCCCACCCGGACTGGGCGGTCGTCGCGCTGGACCTCGCCGTCTGTGCCCTTGTCGGCGTCCTCTCGCTGGCCGTGGCGACCTGGGCGTACCGCAGGGCAGCGGTCCGGTGAGGCGCGGCGCGGGGGCGCCTGGCACGATGGCACGGTGACCGCACCTCTGACGCCGCCTCACCAGCCCTCGTCCAACGATCCGTGGCAGACCCCGCCGAACTGGGGTGGCCCGGGAGGACCGGGCAGGCCCGGTGGACCTGGTGGGCCCGGCGGGTCCGGTGCGTACCACCCCGGAACCCTGCTGGAGGCGCAGCAGGAGAAGGATCTCCGGTCGGATCTGCGGCGGGCCGCGATCGTCACCGCTCTCGTGACTCTCTCGGGCATCGCGCTCGGGCTCCTCTGGCTGTGGCTGGCGCCGAGGGTTCCGCTCGTCTCCGACAGCACCGCCGTCTTCCTGAGCGACAGCGAGGGCGAGGAGGCGATCGGCGCCGACGGTACGTTCGTGCTGCTGGCCCTCGCCTTCGGGGCGCTCTCCGCGGCGCTGCTCTTCTGGTTCCAGCGGCGCGGCGGCATCGCCCTGGTGGTGGGGCTCGCGCTGGGCGGGTTGCTCGGTTCGCTGCTGGCCTGGCGGCTGGGGGTGTGGCTCGGGCCGACCCAGGACGTGGTCGCGCACGCGCGGGCGGTCGGCAAGGGCGTGGTCTTCGACGCGCCGCTCCAGCTGCGGGCGAAGGGGGCGCTGCTGGCTTGGCCGCTGGGTGCGATGGCGGTCCATCTCGGGCTGACCGCGCTGTTCGGGCCACGGGATCCGGAGCCGGAGTGGGGGGTGTTCCCGGGTGGGGCGCCTGGTTCCGGGGCGGCCGGGGGCGGGGCGCCGGTGGGGTCGTAGGGCGGGTGCGGTGCGGTGCGGGTGCGTGGGGGTGGCTGGGGTGGGCCGCTGCGCGGGGCTTGTCCCCTACCCGCCCCTTCCCGAAACCGGGGCTCTGCCCCGGACCCGGTCCTCAATCGCCGGACGGGCTGAAAGGTGCCCGGACGGGCTGAGAAACTCCGGCCGGGCGGAACAAGTGCCGAGCCGGCTGAGAGGCGCCGGCTCCGGGCGGAACAAGTGCCGAGCCGGCCGAGCAGTGCCGGGCGGGCTGATGAAGCGCCGCCGGGGCAGTCCCCCTACCCCCGGCCGATCTCCGCGAACACCGCCCCCGTCAGCGACGCCAGATCCGCCGGGGAGAGTTCGACCTCCAGGCCGCGGCGGCCCGCCGAGACGCAGATCGTCTCGTGGGACCGTGCCGAGGCGTCCAGCACCGTACGCAGCCGCTTCCGCTGGCCCAGTGGGGAGATGCCGCCCCGTACGTAGCCGGTGGTGCGTTCCGCGGCCGTCGGGTCGGCCATCGTGGCCCGCTTGCCGCCCACCGCTGAGGCCAGGGCCTTGAGGTCCAGCGTGCCGGCCACCGGGACGACCGCCACGGTCAGCGTGCCGTCGACGTCCGCCACCAGGGTCTTGAAGACCCGGTCGGGGGAGACGCCCAGCGCCTGGGCCGCCTCCTCGCCGTAGGAGGCCGACGCCGGGTCGTGGTCGTAGGAGTGGACGGTGAACGCCGTGCCGGACGCGGTCAGTGCGACCGTTGCCGGAGTGCCGCCGGACTGCTGCTTCTTGGGCTTCTTCGCCACGGGGAAACGGTCCTCGGTCGGATCGGTCGGATCGGTCGGATCAGTTGGGGTGGGTCGGGGCGCGGGTCAGATCCACCGCGGGCAGCGACGGCAGATGGCGGATGACGGCGGTCTCGGAGCGCAGCAGCGTCAGTTCCTCGCGCAGCCGGGTCGCGGTGTCGGGTGCCTGGAGCAGCCGTTGCTTGGTCGGTACGTCGAGTACCGCCGCCGCCGCGACCAGGTAGGAGACGACGGAGGGGTCGTCGGGCAGGTCCGCGCCGGTCGTGAGGGACCGTTCGCTCGCCCCGGCCAGTCGCTTCTGGTAGCTGCGGAAGGCCCGCAGTACGCCCTCGGCGAGCGCCCCCGCCTCCTCGCCGGTCTCCTCGCCCAGCTCTTCGAGTTCGGCCGTCAGGAAGGGGCCGCTCGCCTCGACGGAGAGCAGCTTCACCCGGGTGGTGCCGGTCGCCAGGACCTCGAAGCTGCCGTCCGGCCGTTCCCGGATCTTCGCCGCGTCGGCGATGCAGCCGACCCGGTGGAAGGTCTGGACGGGGTCGGGGCCGAAGCCGTCCGAGGGGCCGCGTTCGGCGGGGACGTTCAGGGCGTCCGGCATTCCGGCGCCCGTCGGGGCGGTCTCGCGGCCGTCGCGGATCGCGACCACGGCGAAGCGGCGGGGTTCGTCCTCGTCGGTCTTCAGGAGCTCGCGCATCATGGCGCGATAACGCTCCTCGAAGACGTTCAGCGGCAGCACGAGGCCGGGGAACAGCACCGCGTTCAGCGGGAACAGAGGCAGGCGAGCGGTGGTCACAACGGTCAAGCGTAATGGCCGCCGGCCCTGCCCCGGTCGGCCCGTCCGGGGAACGGCGTCGGGCAGGCCGTCCGGAGCCGTGCGTCGTCCCGCGCCTCCAGGAACCGGCCGAGCGGATCGTCGGAGACCGACGACCACGGGAACGACGCCGCATGGGGTCCGATCTGCCGGAACTGTTCCAGTGCCTCGTCCCAGCGGCCCCGGCTGACCAGCACGAACGCCAGCAGATTGCGGACCTCGCCGGGCCAGGGGTCGCCCGGCTCGAACGAGGCGGACAGCGCGATGGCCAGATCCGCCGCCGCGTCGATACGTTCCTCCTGCACCGAGGTGGTCCGTGCGCCGGGCCCCTCGATCAGCAGGGCGAAGGCGGCCCGCAGCGGCAGCGCCTGCACCAGCGAGCTGGGCAGCGAGTCCTCGGCGGCCCGCTCGGCGAAGTCGAAGCACTCGCGGTGCGAGCCGTACCAGGCCGCGGAGAGGTACCGCAGCGCCGCGACATGGCAGCCGTAGTGGTGCGAGGAGCGCTGGATCGCCTGCTCCCACAGCGCCTCGAACGTGGTGTGCGTGGCATGGGTGCCGCGTGCGTGGTCGAGCGCGAGGCGCCAGGGCACCGGGTCGCGCGGATCGCTCTCGGCCGCCGCCGTGATCAGCGGTCCCAGCTCGCGCAGCTGCTCGGCCCGCGCGGGCGACTCCCAGGCCCGGCGGACCGCCAGCTCTGCCTTGACGAGCAGCGCGTCCGGGTCGTGCGGGGCGGCGGCGAGCCAGTCGGTCAGCCAGCCGTCGCGGTTGCGGGCGAAGGTGACGAGCCGGCCGAGGTAGCGGTCGCGGTTCTCCCACTCGGCGCCGTCCCGGGTGGTGGCGAGGAGTTTCGCGGCCGGTCCGTACTCCCCGAGAGCGGCGGCGACCAGTGCGGGGGAGAGCCGCTCGTCGGGGGCGTCGAGCAGCACCTCGTCGTCCGCGGGCAGCGTGGCGGGCCCCTGTGAGGGGCGCCGGATCGTGCACGCGGCACGGAGCAGAGAGCGAAGGATTGCCATGGTGCAGACCATTGAAAAGCCCTGGTCGGGGCGGCGCCAGAGGCGCGCTGTGAAGCTTTGGTGCCGAGTGAATGGGTTGTATCGGACCGGGTCAAGAAGAAGTAAAGGAAAGTGCGGAATCTGGCTTGTTCCCGCTGTTCCGGCCGATGGTGTACGGCCCTTCGAGCGCAGCTCGGGCGATCGTTCGACCACGGTCCATGGACACCGCGCCGACCGTTCGGCAGAGGGGATTCCGAACGGTCCCACGGCCCGTCGTCCAGCCGGCCGTGGCCGGATTCCGGTCAGCCCCGGCGCAGCAGCCGGGAGGCGCCCGCCGCGACGGTCGTGGCCAGTATCCAGCCCAGCAGTACGAGCACGGCCGCCGCCCACTGCCAGCCGTCCTCCATCCGCCAGTAACCGTCCTGGCCCAGATTGATCACCGGGATCAGCAGATCCAGCGCGTACAGCGCCGGGTTCCACTGCGGGTGCTCGTCCTGTTTGATCGCCGCCGGGACGTGCTGCGAGAAGGCCATCGCCCCCGCCGCCCACAGCAACGCCATCCACAGCGCGGCCCGCCCAGGCCGGTAGCCGTACGCCACCGTCCAGTCCTGGAGGAAGCCCCAGAGCTTCGCGGCGAGCGGCAGCGTCTCGCGCCGCCGCCGCTGCTTGGCCAGCAGCACCTCCCGGGCGTCCGCGTCCTCCCCGCAGTTGCGCAGCACCGTCGCCAGGCGTTCGTACGGCTCCGGTACGTACTCCGGGGTCGCCGCCGCCACCCACTCCAGGCGCCGGGAGAGCGGGAAGTGCCCGTACGGGACGAGGTTCTCGTACACGAAACCGCCCATCGCCAGCCCGCCGGGCCCCGGCCAGCTGGTCGACACGTCGATCAGCGTGACGACCTTCGCGCCGTTCAGCACGACCCGGCCCTCCTCCGGCCGTTCCGCGTTGAACCGCAGCTCCGGGGTGACGATCCGGCGCAGCGACAGCTCCTCGTGCCGGGCCAGCACGAACCGCGCCTTGTGCAGATCGACCGCGTCGCCGAACCGCCCGTCGTCCAGACGCACCCCGCCGCGGCACTCGAAGACCTGCGAACGCGTGCCGTTCGCCGGGGTCGACGCCATGACGATGCCGAACGGGGGAGTGGTGCCCTGGATCCCGGTGTCGATGCTCACCCACGCCTCGCTCATGTACAGCGTCCGCTCCACGGTCAGTTGCGGGGCGTTCAGCGCGCGCCGCCCCTCCCTGCCCCGCAGCCGGCTGCCGCGCAGGCTCAGCGAACCGCCGACCTTCGCCCCGCGCAGACTCAGCTCGCCGCGCGCCTCGATCAGCTCCGCCTGCAGATCCTGGGCGACCGCCAGCCCGTCCCCGGCCAGCGCCCGCCCGCCACGGTCCGGGCCGATCTCGATCTGGTTGATCAGCAGATCGGTGCCGATCTGGGCGTCGGTGAGCCGGAGCCCGCGCGGGATCCGGCAGCGCGGCAGATGCAGATCACCCTCGGTGCGCAGCCGGGCCGCCTCCAGCCGCGGCATCGCACAGCCGACGATCCGCAACGTCGTGAAGTGGCATTCCGGCAGCACCACCTCGCTCTCGAAGCGACAGCCGGTCATCTCGACGTACGGCGCGACGCGCCCGCCCGCGAGATCGAGTGTTCCGGTGATCCGCACCCCCCGTAACTTCAGCGCCGCCACCCGCCCCGGCCGCGGCGGCGGACCGGACAGCAGCAGCCGGGCGACGACGCGCCCGTCCACACTGCGCTCCGGTCCCCAGACACGCGGCGCGAACGGATCGTCCCGCGCGGGGTCGCGGGCGCGCAGATCGTAGGTGCTGCCGTTCCGGAAGGCCTGCCACATACCCAGCTCGGCTGCGCTCAGACCATCCGGAAAATCGCCATCGTGCGGCTCGGTCACGGGTGCCCCTTCCGCTCGGAGCTGTTCTTCCCCCTGGGTGACGACGTGAACGCTATTGGTCAGCAGTGACATCCGGGACATGTATCAGCCAGTGATACGGGCGACCGGACGCCGGAGGCGGTCTGCGAGAATTGCGGTGTGATCTCTCGAATCGATCTGCGCGGCAACGCCCTCCCCGAGGGTGGAGCCCTGCGCGACCTGCTGCCCCGTGCCGAGTTCGACGTGGAAGCCGCCCTGGAGACGGTGCGGCCCATCTGCGAGGACGTACGCCATCGTGGCTCCGCGGCAGTGATCGAGTGGGGGGAGAAATTCGACGGCGTACGGATCGACTCGATCCGGGTCCCGGCCGAGGCGATCGCCGACGCCGTCGAGCGGCTCGACCCGGCCGTGCGGGCCGCCCTGGAGGAGTCGATCCGCCGCGCCCGCCTCGTCCACCGCGAGCAGCGCCGCACCACGCACACCACCCAGGTCGTCCCCGGCGGCACCGTCACCGAGAAGTGGGTGCCGGTCGAGCGCGTCGGGCTGTACGTACCGGGCGGGCGCTCCGTCTATCCCTCGTCCGTGGTCATGAACGTCGTACCGGCCCAGGAGGCGGGCGTCGAGGGCATCGCCGTCGCCTCCCCGCCGCAGAAGGACTTCGGCGGTCTGCCGCACCCGACGATCCTCGCCGCCTGCGCCCTGCTCGGCGTCGACGAGGTGTACGCGGCCGGCGGCGCCCAGGCCGTCGCGATGTTCGCGTACGGAACGGCCGAGTGCCTTCCGGTGAACCTCGTCACCGGCCCCGGCAACATCTACGTCGCCGCCGCCAAGCGCCTCCTCAAGGGCCGCATCGGCATCGACGCGGAGGCGGGCCCCACCGAGATCGCGATCCTCGCCGACTCCACCGCCGACCCGGTGCACGTCGCCGCCGACCTGATCAGCCAGGCCGAGCACGACCCGATGGCCGCCGCCGTCCTGGTCACCGACTCCGCGGAGCTGGCCGCGGCCACCGAGGCCGAGCTGAAGCCGCAGATCGCCGCGACCAAGCACGTCACCGACCGGATCGAGCCCGCGCTGGCCGGCCGCCAGTCCGCGATCGTCCTGGTCAACGACCTGGAGGACGGCCTCAAGGTCGTCGACGCGTACGCCGCCGAGCACCTGGAGATCCAGACGGCCGACGCCGCGGCCGTCGCGGACCGGGTCCGCAACGCCGGCGCGATCTTCGTCGGCCCCTGGGCCCCGGTCTCGCTCGGCGACTACTGCGCCGGCTCCAACCACGTCCTGCCCACCGGCGGCTGCGCCTGCCACTCCTCGGGCCTCTCCGTGCAGTCCTTCCTGCGCGGCATCCACATCGTCGACTACACGCGCGACGCACTCGCCGAGGTCACCCACCACGTCGTGACCCTCGCCGAGGCGGAGGACCTCCCCGCCCACGGCGCCGCGCTCAAGGCCAGGTTCGGCTGGAAGGTCCCGCAGCAGTGACGCACAGCAACACCCCTCGCACCCGCATCGACGATCTCCCGATCCGCGACGAACTGCGCGGCAAGTCCCCCTACGGGGCCCCGCAGCTCGACGTACCCGTGCGGCTGAACACCAACGAGAACCCCTACCCGCTGCCCGAGGCGCTCGTCGACCGGATCGCCGAGCGGGTCCGTGAGGCCGCCCGCGACCTCAACCGCTACCCCGACCGGGACGCCGTCGAGCTCCGCACCGAACTGGCCCGCTACCTCACCCGCACCGCCGGGCACCAGGTCGCCCTGGCCAACGTCTGGGCGGCCAACGGCTCCAACGAGGTGCTCCAGCAGCTGCTGCAGACCTTCGGCGGCCCCGGCCGCACCGCGATCGGCTTCGAGCCCTCGTACTCCATGCACGCCCTCATCGCCCGCGGCACCGGCACCGGCTGGATCTCCGGACCGCGCAACGAGGACTTCACCATCGACGTCGAGGCCGCCGAGCGGGCCATCGCCGAGCACCGGCCCGACGTCGTCTTCATCACCTCTCCCAACAACCCCACCGGCACCGCCGTCGACGCCGAGACGGTCCTCGCGCTCTACGAAGCCGCCCAGGCGGCCAGGCCGTCGATGGTCGTGGTCGACGAGGCGTACGGCGAGTTCAGCCACCACGCCTCGCTGCTCCCGCTGATCGAGGGCCGGCCGAACCTGGTGCTCTCGCGCACCATGTCGAAGGCGTTCGGTGCCGCCGGACTGCGCCTGGGCTACCTCGCCGCCGACCCGGCCGTGGTGGACGCGGTCCAGCTGGTGCGGCTGCCGTACCACCTGTCCTCCGTCACCCAGGCCACCGCGCTCGCCGCCCTGGAGCACACCGATACGCTGCTCGGATACGTCGCGCAGCTCAAGAACGAGCGCGACCGGATCGTCACCGAGCTGCGCGCGCTCGGCTACGACGTCACCGACTCGGACGCCAACTTCGTCCAGTTCGGCCGTTTCGCCGACAGCCACACCGCCTGGCAGCGGATCCTCGACCGGGGCGTCCTCGTCCGGGACAACGGCGTACCGGGATGGCTGCGGGTCTCCGCGGGCACTCCGGCAGAGAACGACGCGTTCCTCGATGCGGTACGCGAACTGAAGAAGGAGCACGACGCATGACTCGCGCGGCCCGCGTAGGAAGAGTCGAACGCACCACCAAGGAAACCTCGGTGCTCGTCGAGATAAACCTCGACGGCACCGGCAAGGTCGATGTGTCGACCGGGGTCGGCTTCTACGACCACATGCTCGACCAGCTCGGCCGGCACGGGCTCTTCGACCTCACGGTCAAGACCGACGGCGATCTGCACATCGACTCGCACCACACCATCGAGGACACCGCCCTCGCGCTCGGCGCCGCGTTCAGGCAGGCCCTCGGCGACAAGGTCGGCATCTACCGCTTCGGCAACTGCACCGTCCCGCTGGACGAGTCGCTCGCCCAGGTCACCGTCGACCTGTCCGGCCGCCCCTACCTGGTGCACACCGAGCCGGAGAACATGGCGCCGATGATCGGCGCGTACGACACGACGATGACCCGGCACATCCTGGAGTCCTTCGTCGCGCAGGCGCAGATCGCCCTGCACGTCCACGTGCCGTACGGGCGCAACGCCCACCACATCGTGGAGTGCCAGTTCAAGGCGCTCGCCCGCGCACTGCGCTACGCCAGCGAGCACGACCCGCGCGCCGCCGGGATCCTCCCCTCCACGAAGGGCGCGCTGTGACCGGCCTCAACACCATCCTGATCGTCGTCGGCCTCTTCCTGGCCGGCGGCGTCTACTCCTTCGCGAAGCAGGGCATGCCCAAGGGAGTCATCGTCCTGCTCTCGCTCGCCTCCGTGATGTGCCTGCTGGCAGGCATTCTGCGGATCCAGGGACTCTGGGACTGAGGAACGAGCTGTGAGCGACAACAAGAAGGTCGTCGTCTTCGACTACGGCTTCGGCAACGTCCGTTCCGCCGAGCGGGCCCTCGCCCACGTCGGCGCGGACGTCGAGATCACCCGCGACTTCGAGAAGGCGATGAACGCCGACGGGCTGCTGGTGCCCGGCGTCGGAGCGTTCTCCGCCTGCATGGACGGGCTGAAGAAGGCCCGCGGCGAATGGATCATCGGCCGCAGGCTCTCCGGCGGCCGCCCCGTCATGGGCATCTGCGTCGGAATGCAGATCCTCTTCGAGCGCGGCATCGAGCACGGCGTGGAGACGGAGGGCCTGGACGAATGGCCCGGCACCGTCGCCCCGCTGAAGGCCCCGGTCGTCCCGCACATGGGCTGGAACACCGTGCGGGCCCCCGAGGACTCCCAGCTCTTCGCCGGTCTCGATCCCGACGCCCGGTTCTACTTCGTGCACTCCTACGCGGTGCACGACTGGAGCCTGGAAGTCACCAACCCCAAGATCCGCGCCCCCCGGGTCACCTGGGCCACCCACGGCGAGCCGTTCGTCGCCGCCGTGGAGAACGGTGCCCTGTGGGCCACCCAGTTCCACCCCGAGAAGTCCGGCGATGCCGGCGCCCAGCTGCTGACCAACTGGATCGAGACGCTGTAATGCCGAAGCTTGAACTGCTCCCCGCCGTCGATGTCCGTGACGGCCAGGCCGTCCGCCTCGTCCATGGCGAGTCGGGCTCCGAGACCTCCTACGGTTCCCCGCTGGAGGCCGCCCTCGCCTGGCAGCGTGCCGGGGCCGAGTGGCTGCACCTCGTCGACCTGGACGCCGCCTTCGGCACCGGGGACAACCGTGCGCTGATCGCCGAGGTGGCCGGCGCCATGGACATCAAGGTCGAGCTCTCCGGCGGCATCCGCGACGACGCCTCGCTCGCCGCCGCCCTCGCCACCGGCTGCCGCCGGGTCAACCTCGGCACCGCCGCCCTGGAGACCCCGGAGTGGGTCGCCAAGGTGATCGCCGAGCACGGTGACCAGATCGCCGTCGGCCTCGACGTCCGCGGCACCACGCTGCGCGGCCGCGGCTGGACCCGCGACGGCGGTGACCTCTACGAGACGCTCGCCCGTCTCGACTCCGAGGGCTGCGCCCGCTACGTCGTCACCGACATCGCCAAGGACGGCACCCTCCAGGGCCCCAACCTGGAGCTCCTGAAGAACGTCTGCGCCGCCACCGACAAGCCCGTCGTCGCCTCCGGCGGCGTCTCCTCGCTGGACGACCTGCGGGCCATCGCCTCGCTCGTCCCGGACGGCGTCGAGGGCGCGATCGTCGGCAAGGCGCTGTACGCGAAGGCGTTCACCCTCGAAGAAGCGCTGCAGGTGGTCTCCGGATGAGCGACTCCGTCAACCGCGTGTCCTCCGGCGCCCCGTGGGAGGAGAAGTTCGGCTACTCCCGCGCGGTGCAGCTGCCGAACGGCCTCGTCCTGGTGGCAGGCTGCACATCGGTGGAGAACGGACAGATCTCCGCGGGCGGCCCGTACGAGCAGACCGTCACCTCCTTCAAGGTCGCCTTCGACGCGCTGAAGCAGCTCGGCCTGGGCCGCGAGGACGTCGTCCGCACCCGGATGTACATCACGCACGCCCGGGACGTGGACGAGGTCGGCCGCGCCCACAAGGAGCTCTTCGACGACGTCCGCCCGGCCGCCTCGATGATCATCGTGTCCGGTTTCGTGGACCCGAGCCTGGTCGTCGAGGTCGAGGTCGAGGCCTACCGGGCAGGTGCGCGGTGAGCCTCGCGGTACGCGTCATCCCGTGCCTGGACGTCGACAACGGCCGGGTCGTCAAGGGCGTCAACTTCCAGAACCTGCGCGACGCGGGCGACCCCGTCGAGATGGCGAAGCTGTACGACGCCGAGGGCGCCGACGAGCTGACCTTCCTGGACATCACCGCGTCCAGCGGCGACCGGGAGACCACCTACGACGTGGTGCGCCGCACCGCCGAGCAGGTGTTCATCCCGCTCACGGTCGGCGGCGGCGTCCGCACCGCCGACGATGTCGACAAGCTGCTGCGGGCCGGCGCGGACAAGGTCGGCGTCAACACCGCCGCCATCGCCCGCCCCGAGCTCATCCGGGAGATCGCCGAGCGCTTCGGCCGCCAGGTCCTGGTGCTCTCCGTGGACGCCCGGCGCACCCCCGCGGGCACCTTCGAGGTCACCACGCACGGCGGCCGCAGGGGCACCGGCATGGACGCCGTCGAATGGGCGCACCGG
The DNA here is from genome assembly GCF_040611955.1 of Streptomyces sp. NPDC006510. Lineage (NCBI taxonomy): Bacteria > Bacillati > Actinomycetota > Actinomycetes > Kitasatosporales > Streptomycetaceae > Streptomyces > Streptomyces sp. NPDC006510. The sequence continues at coordinate 38,830 of NZ_JBEXPH010000060.1, forward strand.
GCCGCCGAGCTGGGCGCGGGCGAGATCCTGCTCAACTCGATGGACGCCGACGGCACCAAGGACGGCTACGACACCGAGATGATCGCGGCGGTGCGCGAGCATGTGACCGTCCCCGTCATCGCCTCCGGTGGCGCCGGCCGGCTCGCCGACTTCGCGCCCGCCATCGCGGCGGGCGCCGACGCGGTGCTCGCCGCGTCCGTCTTCCACTTCGGCGATCTGCGGATCTCCGAGGTCAAGGACGCGCTCAGGGAGGCCGGACACCCGGTCCGCTGACCCCTCGGTACTCACATGGAGCAGTACTCATAGAGCAGTACTCATCGATCGCCGTACGAGCCGTTGTGGCCCGTACGGCGATCGGCGTTCTGAGGGGCCGTTCCCGGCCGGGGCGCGGCAGCAAGGACCCGCCCGCAGCTTTTATTGCGCAATAAGAATTGCGCAAGTTTTCTTTCCTGGCCAGCGCCGCGGTGTGCGCGGCAGGAGGGGCCGCCGGTCTCGCCTTCACCCGGCTGCGCCGCGCCGAACTCCCGCGCTGACCCGTCCCTGCACGCCCTACATCCCCAGCTGGGCCGTGTGCAGCCGGTCCACCGCCTCCTTGTCGCCCTCCAGGCCCACCGCCGCCGCGTCCTGCCGCCCGAACGCGAAGAGCAGCAGCTCGCCCGGCTCGCCGGTGACCGTCACCACCGGGGTGCCCTTGTGCGCCACCGCCGTCCGGCCGTCCGGACGGCGCAGCACCAGACCCACCGGGGACCTGCGGCCCAGCAGCCGGGCCGTCTTCTCGGTGCGCGACCACAGCAGATCGGCGAACACCGGGTCCAGCTCCCGCCGCGACCAGTCCGGCTGGGCCCGGCGGACGTCCTCCGCGTGGATGTAGAACTCGACGGTGTTGGCGGCCTCGTCGACCTGCTTCACGGCGTACGGGGAGAATCTCGGCGGCCCCGTACGGATCAGCTGGATCAGCTCCTCGTACGGCTTCGCGGCGAATTCGGCCTGCACCCGTTCGAGCCGGTTCTTCAGCACGCCCAGCAGAATCCCGCCCGCCGCGTCGGGCCGGCGCTCCCGGACCACCACATGGGCGGCCAGGTCCCGGGTCGTCCAGCCGTGGCACAGGGTCGGGGCCTCCGGTCCCGCCGCCTCCAACAGGTCGGCGAGCAGAAGTCGTTCACGCTTCGCATGGGTCGACATGGTCGCCAGCGTACGACCGCCGCACCCGGTCCGCCCAGTGGACGCCGCACGGAAACGCCCCCGCGGCCACGGCACAATGGGCGCATGACCAGCGCGCCCACGCCCAGTACCCCCACACCGTCCGGAAACCTCGACCCGGCCATCGCGGCCCGGCTCAAGCGCGGTGCCGACGGACTCGTCCCCGCCATCGCCCAGCAGTACGACACCGGCGAGGTGCTGATGCTCGGCTGGATGGACGACGAGGCCCTGCACCGCACCCTCACCACCGGCCGCTGCACCTACTGGTCCCGCAGCCGCCAGGAGTACTGGGTCAAGGGCGACACCTCGGGCCACATCCAGCAGGTCAAGTCCGTCGCCCTCGACTGTGACGCCGACACCGTCCTCGTCAGGGTCGACCAGACGGGTGCCGCCTGCCACACCGGCGACCGCACCTGCTTCGACGCCGACGTCCTCCCGCTCGCGCAGTAAAGGGCCAGCCACCATGGATCTCGATACCTTCCGCAAACTTGCCGTCGACCGGCGCGTCATCCCCGTCAGCCGCAGGCTCCTCGCGGACGGCGACACCCCCGTCGGGCTCTACCGCAAACTCGCGGGCGAGCGCAGCGGCACCTTCCTCCTGGAATCCGCGGAGAACGGGCGCACCTGGTCGCGCTACTCCTTCATCGGGGTACGCAGCGCCGCCACCCTCACCGCACGTGACGGACAGGCCCACTGGCTGGGCGTCCCGCCCGTCGGCGTCCCCGTCGACGGCGACCCGCTGGAGGCCCTGCGCGCCACCATCGAGACCCTGCACACCCCGCACGACCTGGTCGTCGACGACGGACTGCCCCCGTTCACCGGCGGCATGGTCGGCTACCTCGGCTACGACATCGTGCGCCGCCTGGAGAGGATCGGCGACAGCGCCGAGGACGACCTCCACCTCCCCGAGCTGACCATGCTGCTCACCTCGGACCTGGCCGTGCTCGACCACTGGGACGGCAGCGTCCTGCTGATCGCCAACGCGATCAACCACAACGACCTCTCGACCGGCGTCGACGAGGCGTACGCGGACGCCGTCGCCCGCCTCGACGCCATGGAACGGGACCTCTCCCGCCCCGTCGAGAACGCCCCCGCCGCCCTCCCGCCGTCCGAGCTGCCTCCGTACACCGCGCTGTGGGGCGGCAAGGCGTACCAGGATGCCGTCGACGACGTGAAGGAGCGCATCAGGGCCGGCGAGGCCTTCCAGGTCGTTCCCTCCCAGCGCTTCGAAACCCCGTGCACGGCAAGCGCGTTGGATGTCTACCGGGTGCTGCGCGCCACCAACCCGTCGCCGTACATGTATCTCTTCCGGTTCGACGGCTTCGACGTCGCGGGCTCCAGCCCGGAGGCCCTCGTCAAGGTCGAGGACGGACGCGCCATGGTCCACCCGATCGCCGGGACCAGGCACCGCGGCGCCACCCCGCAGGAGGACCAGGCGCTCGCCGACGAACTCCTCGCCGATCCGAAGGAACGGGCCGAGCACCTGATGCTGGTCGACCTCGGCCGCAACGACCTGGGGCGGGTCTGCGCGCCCGGCACCGTCGAGGTCGTCGACTTCATGTCCATCGAGCGGTACTCGCACGTGATGCACATCGTCTCCACCGTCACCGGCCGCGTCGCCGAGGGCCGCACCGCCTTCGACGTACTGACCGCGTGCTTCCCCGCGGGCACCCTCTCCGGCGCCCCCAAGCCCCGCGCGATGCAGATCATCGACGAGCTCGAACCGACCCGCCGCGGACTGTACGGCGGCTGCGTCGGCTATCTCGACTTCGCCGGGGACTCCGACACCGCCATCGCCATCCGTACCGCGCTGCTCCGCGACGGCACGGCGTACGTCCAGGCCGGAGCGGGTGTCGTCGCCGACTCCGACCCGGTCGCCGAGGACACCGAATGCCGCAACAAGGCCGCGGCGGTGCTCCGCGCGGTGCATACGGCCAACCGGCTCCACGGCGCATGAGCCGGTAGGGGATAGTGGAGTACGTGAGTGCTGTCCCCGTACCCCAGCCCCGTACCCGAGCCGTCATCGCGTCCGACGCCTCGGGAAGCCGCCGCAGCCTGGCCGCAGGCCTGCTCCTCGGGGCGGCGGGCGCCACCGTCGTGCTGCTCGCCTCCGGCCAGACCTGGGCCGAGGGCCGGGCGTCCGTCGGTGGCGGCTCGCTGCCGCTGACCGCCGACGGCCAGGACGTCACCGGCCTCCCGGCGGCCCTGGCCATAGTCGGCCTGGCCGCCCTCGTCGCCGTCTTCGCGGTCCGCGGGGCGGGCCGGCTGCTCGTCGCCGGGCTCCTCGCCCTCAGCGGACTCGGCGCCGGACTGAGCGCCTGCCTCGGCGCCTCCGACAGCGCGGCGCTCGACGAGAAGGCCGCCCGGTCCACCGGTGACACCTCGGCGACCATCGACGCGCTCGCCCACACCGCATGGCCCTACATCACCGCGGTCGGCGGCCTGCTGATCCTGCTCGCCGGGCTCCTCGCCCTGCGGTACGGGAAGCTCTGGCCCACCATGTCGGGACGGTACGAACGGGACGGCACCCCCCGCCCCCGCAAGGCCGCCCGCACCGCCCCGGACCCGGACCGGCCCGAGGACCTCTGGAAGGCCCTGGACCGCGGCGAGGACCCGACGCGCGACGTGTGACCCCCAGATCACGTCCGGCCACGCACGTACGGGACAATGAAACCGAGCTTTCAGCACAGCGGTACCAACAGCGCCACCAGCTTTGCGTACAGCGATACCAACAGCGCAACACCAACAAGGAGCAACTCATGGCGGGCAGCAGCCACGGACACACCCCGGCCGCCTGGACCGGTGTCATCATCTCCTTCATCGGCTTCTGCGTCGCAGGCGTCTTCATGGTCGCGGCCAACCCCGTCGGCTTCTGGGCCGGAATCGCCGTCGTCCTCCTCGGCGGGGTCGTCGGCCTCGCGATGAAGGCCGCGGGCCTCGGCATGCCGAAGGAGTCGGCGGAGATGGCTGCGGCCCGGGCCCACGCCGCACAGGCCCAGATCTCCTGACACCACGCGGCATCCGCACGCACACAAGGCGCAGCCCGGCCCGGGCTGCGCCTTTCCGCGTCAGCGGGGACAATCACCGGGTGGACGCATCGCCTACCTCCGCCGCCGCAGTGCCGGCCCCGGCCTCCGGGCCCGCTCCCGGCCATCCGTCCCCGCCGGTCTTCCCGCCGGCCCCCGTACCCGCCTCGCGCGTCCGGCGGCTGGCCACGCCGGTGGGCGTCATGGCCGTCGTCGTCGGGGCGTTCGGCTACGTCGGTGCCGTCGACCCCAACCAACCCGGCCACTACCCGCTCTGCCCGCTGCTCCGGTTCACCGGGCTCTACTGCCCGGGGTGCGGCGGGCTGCGCAGCGCCCACGCCGTCGCGCACGGCGACATCGCCGCGGCCCTCGGCTCCAACGCGCTCGCCGTCGCCGGCTACGCGGTCTTCGCCGTCCTCTGGACGGTCTGGACGGTCCGTGCCTGGCGTGGCAGGCCCATGAGCATCGCGGCGAAGCCCGTCGTCTGGTGGGGGATCGGAGCTGTGCTGCTGATCTTCTCGGTCGTCCGGAATCTACCGATCGGTTCGGCTCTGGCGCCTTGAATGCCCAGGTACTGGGACATTCATCAACCGGATTCGAGCCAGTCGCCCTCCTGCGGATAGCATTGATATGGCTGAATGTCCGATCCTGTTGCCTCATCATCACCGTCCCGAAAGGGGGCCGCTCGCGTGAGTGTGCTCGACGAGATCATCGACGGCGTACGCGCCGACCTCGCAGAGCGGCAGGCGCGTGTCAGCCTCGACGAGCTGAAGGAACGCGCCGCGCGCGCTCCGGGGGCCAAGGACGGGGTCGCCGCCCTGCGCGGCGAGGGTGTGACCGTCATCTGCGAGGTCAAGCGTTCCAGCCCCTCCAAGGGGGCCCTTGCCGCGATCGCCGACCCGGCCGCGCTCGCCGCGGACTACGAGGCGGGCGGCGCGTCCGTCATCTCGGTCCTCACCGAGGAGCGCCGCTTCGGCGGCTCGCTCGCCGACCTGGAGGCCGTCCGCGCCAAGGTCGACATCCCGGTCCTGCGCAAGGACTTCATCGTCACCTCGTACCAGCTCTGGGAGGCCCGTGCCTACGGCGCCGACCTCGCCCTGCTGATCGTCGCCGCCCTCGACCAGGAGGCCCTGGTCTCGCTGATCGAGCGCGCCGAGTCCATCGGCCTGACGCCGCTGGTCGAGGTGCACGACGAGGAGGAGGCGGAGCGTGCCGTGGACGCCGGGGCGAAGGTCATCGGTGTCAACGCGCGCAACCTGAAGGACCTGAAGGTCGACCGCTCCACCTTCGAGCGCGTCGCCCCCGAGATCCCCAACCACATCGTCAAGGTCGCCGAGTCCGGTGTCCGCGGCCCGCACGACCTGATCGCGTACGCCAACGCCGGCGCCGACGCGGTGCTCGTGGGCGAGTCCCTGGTCACCGGCCGCGACCCGCGGGCCGCCGTCGCCGACCTGGTCGCCGCGGGGCATCACCCTGATCCCGGAGCTGGCCATCGGTGCGGCACTGGTGCTC